>JANPKE010000223.1:0-15779 GCA_031425875.1 Nitrospirota bacterium | reverse complement strand
TCCACCTGTTCGCGGCTTGATAAGCGCTCGATAGGCAACGTCAGCACATGTGGGCGCACGAATGGTGATGGAGAAAAAGAAACCGGAGGGTGTGGCGTTGCTGGGAACGTGGGACGGCCAGGCTGAATCTGTATTCCTGCGCCATTCACGAATTTGATCCAGGCACCTCGAACACCTCGCGGGGACGCGAGGTTCCAGGGGAATCATGGGATTGTCGATATTGCAAGAGGGCTGTCTCCGCCCAGGCAGTCGTCCATGTCCAATCATTCCGATCTCTCAGGAATGGACGAGTGTTTCGTTTCACCGTCCGGTTCATGGAGTGCCCTCACCGCACGTGTAGAGAAGTTGCCATTCGAGCCAACCTTGAGGTCGAGTTTCCTGAGACACTATTACCATCTCTCACTGACGACTTGTTGGATGGCCGTGAGACCCTACCCAGGGAAGTGTGCATACGGCCTACAGGGCCAGACATCAAGAACTTTTCCGAGTATGTCCCTGAAGCGATTCGTCGGGATTACGAAGAGGCTTGTTTGATTCGAAGCCTTAGTCCTAAGGCTTCAGCAACGCTCTCGCGTCGATGTCTACAAGGGATGATCCGACATTTTCACGATGTAAAAAAAGGTAGATTGATCGACGAAATCAACGCGATCAAGGGTAAAGTCGATCTGCAGGTCTGGGAGGCTATCGACGGTCTGCGCAAGATCGGCAACATCGGAGCACACATGGAGAAAGACGTCAATCTCATTGTTGACGTTGCCCCTGAAGAGGCCCAGAAGCTCATTAAATTGAACGAGCTTCTCTTTAAGGAGTGGTATATCAACCGCGAGGAGCGACGGAAGCTGGTGCAAGAGGTTGCCGATATAGGGGAACAGAAACAGGCGGCGAAAAAAGCCGGTAACAAGCCGGCCGCTGACGCATGAGTAGTGTAACATAGCTTTTCGTCCGGGTCGGTGAGGATCTCACAGCCCGGTTTCAAGGTTCGTTGAATTGACGTCCAACGGATCTTGGAGCCGGGCTTTTTTATTGTCCGAAATGCGAGACAGGAATCGTCCATGGCGGACTTTACCAAAGCAGTCGAGGGCGTGTTGCAGGACAAGTAAAGTTAAAGTTATGGTCGTATCTTGTATTGTGCCTTGCGAGAGCCGGTTTGATTCTTGACGTGTGAACCGTCAGGGATCACGTGGATTAGGCAGTTTCGGATGAGGTGAGCGACGGAAGTGCGGTCAGGACGAGTGAGGCGGCTGGGTCGTCCGGTTTGAGCGGTGGAAGTGGCAAGGGCCGTTGCTCCTGGTTGAACTGAGTCTTCGCCGCCCAGGCGACTTTCTGGCGCACGTAGCCGGTGAGTTCGCCCAGCGTGACATCGCTGTCCCAATTCGTATCGGCCTCTCCCCGCAATCCCCGCAACAGATAGTAGGTGAACAAGCCGTGGCGATGCCGGCTGTCTCCCAGCCCTTGCTGCAGCTCCTCGCCGCCGATCAGCCGAATCTTGTTCTCTCCCTCAAACCCTCACTGAGGTACGGCCGGCTTGGCGTGGGCTGTGGGGGGGAGCCGGGTGACGAGACCGTCGAAGATGAACAGGATCTGTTTGGTCTTGAGTTTGGCGAGGGCCGACTCCATGTTTTTAAGCGGGTAGAGGTGCCCTGTTGCGGTACGGCCGTTGTGGGGGACCAAGAGAATGTCGCCGGATGGCGCGACCCTGGCCTGGCCTGAACAATAGACGATCACGACCGCTTGCTTGGCTGTATGCAATGGCGGTCAGTTGGACAGCATTTCGTCGAGATCCGTTCGGCCGGCCTTGAAATCCTGGAGCAATGGGATATTCGAGGGCGGCACGCCGCCGAGGGACTGGAAATAATTGGCTACCATGTCCGCATCTCTTGATGCGCAGGGCCGGAAGGCGATGTGCGTATCGCGATAGACACTGGCTCCTATGGAGACTACGTAGGGATGGGGTTGGTGAAAGTCAGAGACTGGAGCAGGGATCTGGTCCACGTCGTCGGCTCCGGCGCCAGCCGGCTGAATGATGAACAGCAGCGCCTGAGGCCGTGCAGCGGCTCCCCCCGATTCGGTGACGGACACACGGATCTCGACCTGTTGCGGTTGAAGGCTTGAGGGTAAGGTTGCCGCGAACTCCAGCGACTTGGTTTCTCCCGGTTGCAGCGGTGGAATTGTCAGGTTTCTCGACGGGAATTGTTCGATAACCGATGGTGTGCCGGTGAGGGAGGCCGAGGCATTCTGGATCGGGCTTGAGCCGGTATTGACAACATCCACGCGCACCCGAATCTGTTCGCCGCTCTCCAGAAACAAATTGCCGTTCTCGTCGAGCAGCAGGGCTTTGAAGCGAAGTTTCGACAGCGACACAGAGGTGGGTATGGACGGAGATGATTCGAGCTTGACCGTAGAGGGCAGTGGTTCTCTCTGGGAAGGAACTTCCAGGTGCCAGGCACATCCAGGGTTCAGCAGGACGGTGCATCCGGCCAGGATCAGACGCGCGGCGGAGAATGATCGGAGTGAAGGTGTCCTAGTGGAAGGGATCACGACTGAGCCTATTGAAACGGTTTTGTACCACCGTACTGGACACGCAGGGTAAAAGCAACCGAGCGAGAAGTTGCGATCGGATCTTGTGCTGTGCATCGCGAGAGCCAGCTCGATTCTCGACGTTACCGAAAAATACAAATGGAATGGTCCAAGCCTTCGCAAGTTGATAGTCCTTTGCAAAGATGATCTTAGGAGCCTGTGTATTACCTTGTTGAGGTGCGCGGATTATGGCGCTTCCGATGAGCTGAGCGAAGGAAGTGCGTTGAGGACCAGTGAGGCAGGTGGGTCGTCCGGTTTGAGCGGCGGAGTCAGCAAGGGCCGTTACTCATGGTTGAAACTGAGTCTTTGCCGCCCAGGCGACTTTTTGGCGTACGTAGCCGCCGAGCTCTCAAAACCACGACGAACTGGTCTGAGGCTACGCGAAGCGCACCGGCAATGCCCCCCGCCCGCTACAGAAGGGGGACACGCTCGATGAGCGTGCGACCAGGCAGCTGGCTGAGGTCGGTCGCAGGCCCATCCTGGTGCGGTCTTTCTTCAACTATCCGAGTGTAGCCTCTCGTACTGACTTCTGAGTAGGGTCAACAGTATGGCTCAAATTCTCCGTATGGTGCTCACACCAGAAGAGTCGTGGGATGCTCAAAAAAGGCAGCCCAGAAGGGCCGTAGCGAGCGAAGAGGCGCGGATGTACATACCAAGCTTTGCTTGAACCGCTCACTTCGATCACATGCGAGCGGAGTAGGTATTTTCCCGTCGCCTTTTTTAGCACGTTGAGCTTCTGAGTGACGCGAGAACGCCGCTGGCAGACTTTTTAACCATCCTGCCTAATTACTCTCACCACCTTTCAGGTATCCAAGTCCGATCTTGACCGCTCGACGGGTGATTTCTGCCCAACGCGCTTGGGGGTAGGCAGAGAGGATCGCCGCAGCCTTGGGGTCCTGGATCTCAAGGTTCAGAATTCTCAAGATGCCGTCGTCAATCTGAATGTCTGCCACTAAACTCCCTCCTTGTTCATGGGAAGACAGCGGGTAATACCGCTCGAAGCGGGTGGTGCGTTGACTGATCTCTAAACCCATGCTAGCATAAATGCAACGTTTTTTCTCGGGATGTTCTACGTACGGTATCTATACTTATTCACCCCAAGGAGGATTGTATGATCCGGTCACAGGCGATTCATTCAAGGCTGGTCGGTCCTGGTCTTGCCATCCTTCTCATCATGGGACTGACGGCTTGTGGCGGTCCTCCTAAATGGGTTGAAAAGGGGTCCGGAGCGTTTAATGAAAAAGACAGTAAAGCGTTTTACGGGGTGGGGGCTGTCGCGGGCATTCGGAATGCGCCGCTTGCCTGGGATACGGCTGAGAATCGCGGGAGGGCCGAAATCGCCAAGACCCTTGAGACCTACAGCGGGTATCTGATGAGAGACTATGCGGCCTCGACGACCGCCGGAGATTTCACCCGGAATACGGAAGAGCAGAATATCGAGCGAGCCATCAAGACCATCACGACGACGACACTCAGCGGAGTCCGGAAAATTGATCAGTACATGGATTCCAAGACCAACACCTACTACGTGTTGACCAAGCTGAGCTTGGAGGATATGAAGAACAACTTGGAGCAGGCCAAAGAGCTGAATTCACAAGTACGGGACTTCGTCCGGAAGAATGCCGACCGTCTGTTCGAACGGTTGGAGAACGAAGAGGAAAAGCGAGGCGTTCGTTAAATCTCAATGAAGAGCGAGCTGTCTACCCCTTCTCGGAGGTTTATGGTGATCCAGAAGTTTCGTTTTTCGCTTGTCGTCACAGTGAGTGTCGCTCTCGCATTGTCTGGATGTGGACACGAAACAAAGGTGACGCGTGTCGATGCCGGGGTCGTGACCGATTTGAGTGGACGCTGGAACGACACGGATTCTCGGATGGTCGCCGAAGCGATGGTCAAGGATGCGTTGCAATATCCGTGGCTAGGGAGTTTTGAAAAAGCGAGTCAACGGCAGCCCGTCGTTGTCGTGGGGACGGTCCTGAATAGTAGTCATGAACATATTAGCGTGCAAACGTTCATTACGGATTTAGAGCGAGAACTCACCAATTCCCAGAAAGTTACGTTCGTGGCCGGTAAAGGTGAACGCGACGAGGTTCGAACCGAGCGGAAAGAGCAAGCGATGTACGCTCGCGAAGACACGCAGAAAGCCCCTGGGAAAGAGATCGGCGCCGATTTTATGATGAAGGGCACGATTGCCACCATTCTTGACGAAGCCGATGGGACCAAAGCAGTGTTCTACCAGGTAGACCTTCAAATGATCGATCTGGAGAACAATGCGAAAGTCTGGTACGGGCAAAAGAAGATCAAAAAGGTGGTTGAAAAGAAACGTACCGTCTTTTAGTAGGTGCGGTTAATGTCGACGATATAGCCGGCACTGTCTGTGTAGTGCCAAGTCAGAATAACTTCAGGATGCTCAAGGAAACTGTCCAGCAAGGTTACAGCGAGCGAAGAGGCGAGGCGTACGCTTCCGTACGTTGAGACTCTGAGCGATGCGAGAACGCTGCTGGCGGAATTTTTGGCATCGGGTTAGATTCC
Source organism: Nitrospirota bacterium (assembly GCA_031425875.1). Lineage (GTDB taxonomy): Bacteria > Nitrospirota > Nitrospiria > Nitrospirales > Nitrospiraceae > Nitrospira_D. The sequence goes on along the minus strand of JANPKE010000223.1, from coordinate 10,673 downwards.
GCGGACGCTGTTGAACCGAATCTTCCCACGCTTTGCCCACGAAGCTTCTGTGCGGTGGGGCGTTGTCACCCCAATCTCGTTGTTGCCGTTTCTTGCCGTTCTTGTGTTGTTGGTCGGCTGTGGTCCTTCCGTCAATCACTATCTCCTCATTGAACAAAGCCTCTTTGTCGGTGATCCGCAACGGGCCGCGGCGATCGTCGAGCAGACCGAGAAAGAGTATGGAACGAAGGCGCGCCTTCTGTATGCCATGGATCGTGGAATGGTGCTGCAGTTAGCAGGCCACTATCAGCAAAGCAGTGCGGCATTGGAGCGAGCGGAAGAAGAGGTTGAACGGCTCTATACCAGAACCATTCGTTCTGAAGCCGCTGCATTTCTGACCAACGATAATGCTCTGCCGTACGAAGGGGACGCCTACGAACACGTCATGATCAACGTGATCAAGGCCATCAATTACGCAGTTCAGGGGCAGCTCCAGGGCGCACTCGTGGAGGCACGACGAATCGACCATCGTTTGAATGTGCTCAGTGACAGAGTGAAGGATGCAACCAAGTATCGGAATGACGGGTTTGCTCGGTATGTATGCGGTATCTTGTACGAGGCGGTTGGGGATCTGAATAATGCGTTTATCGCCTACCGCAATGCCTATGAAGCGTATGGAGCCATGCGAGGGTGGATGAAAATGTCCGCCCCTCCGTCCTTGCAGGCCGATCTTCTGCGGACGGCTGAGGCGCTCGACCTCGCAACGGAGTTTGCTGAATATCGACAGGCATTCCCTGATGTCTCCTGGCAGCCTCTTTCATCCCAGGAGCGACTCGCTCAAGTCGTGATGATCAGCTATAATGGGCGAGCTCCGCGCAAAGAGGATCTCTTCTTGGACTTACCTATTAGTCTTGATGCCGCACAGTTAGTCTTGCTGAATAGGGGAGTCTTCCGGTCGCCCTATCAGCGAGATCGCGTTGCAGACAGCGTACTCTACGGACTCAATGGGCGCGTGGTTCGTGTTGCACTTCCGCGGTTAGTTCCACAGAAGACGCAGGTCACATTTGAAAGTGTGACATTAAGGGATTCGATTGGCCATTCAGTCATTGTTCGGTCTGAACTGGCACATAATGTGACCGCGCTGGCTGAAAAAAGTCTCTCCGAGCGTCTCCCGATGATTACGACGAAAGCGCTTGCGCGAGCTGCGACGAAATATGCGATGGCGGAAGGAGCCATGATTGGAGCGCAACATGCCGCCGGAAAGGATGCTGCCCCCTGGGTCGGACTGTTGGTCGGGCTCGTGGCTCATGGAATGGCAGTGGCATACGAAGAAGCCGACAAGCGAAGCTGGCAGACCTTGCCCGACGAAATTCACGTGGCCCGAGCGTGGGTCCCGCCAGGCCAGTACCACCTGACCGTTCGACCGTCGGGGCAAGGGGCGATGACGGCGAACGATGGACAAACGATCGCGCTGACTGAAGGCCAGACGATGTTCATTATCCAGCGTGTGATGCAATGATGAGGACCGGCGAGTGTTCTTTTGGACAAGGCGTCGCGGTTGTCCTGTGTCTGGGGTTGATGGTGTCTGCATCGACTGGCTGTACCTGGTTCATTGGAAAAGGGAAGCCGGGGTGGGTGGATGGCCGGAGTGCGGACTATCCATCTAGTCAATACCTGACTGGGGTCGGCCAAGCAGACACTCGAAGCAATGCAGAGGATCAGGCGTATGCGGCCGTGGCTCGCATCTTCAAGGCAGAAGTCGCGGCGCAAGCGAAGGACTGGGAATCGTACTGGGTCGTTGAAAATCACGGTGTTTCCAACGCCGAGCGACGGCTCACGATCGACAACGTGACGAAAGTCTCGACCGACAAAGTGCTTGAGAACGTCAGGATCGCGGATGTGTGGCACGACTCGGAGAGCCGGGCGTACTACGCCTTGAGTGTGATGAATCGCCCTCAGGCCGAAGCCTCATTGATGGAGAAGGTCGCGGCCTTGGATCGCACGATTGACACGGATGTCACTGAGTCCCGACAAGCCATCGACAAGCTTGCCAAGGTTCGCGCCCTTCGCCGAGCCGGTCGAAATCTGGTTCTGCGCGAGGTGTACAACACGGATTTGCGAGTGATCCGTTCCAGCGGGCAAGGGACCCCCTCGGCCTATCAGGTAAACGAATTATCTGGTGAGTTGGAGCAATTTCTTGCTACGAATCTGGTGCTTGCGGTACAAGTGTCCGGTGACCATGCAGAACCGGTTGGGCGTGCGCTGGCTGAAGGGCTGATCCGGGAAGGGCTTCATGTGACCACAAAGACGGAAGGTGAAAAAACTGGTTCGCCTGAATTGATCGTCCGAGGCACTGTTCGTCTGTTCCCTATCGAGGTGCGGGACCCCTATTTCAAGTATGTTCGGTGGTGTAGTGATTTTGAGGTCGTGGAGCCAGGGACGCGGCGGGTTGTCGGGGCGACGGCGCATGGTGGGAGGGAAGGACACCTGACGGAGCGAGAAGCCACGGCGAAGACGCTGCGTGTCATGCAACAAGAGTTGTCGTCGGATGTCGCAAAGGCGATTGCCGCGCATATTTTCGGCGAGATGGTGTTACCTGAGACGGCGACAATGCCGGCGAGTTGCCCACGAGAAGAATCAGGGGTGAGGCGGTAAATGGACGTTCTTTCATGAGGAGGTATTGATCGTGAAAAAGACAGACGAACTCTCCGTCAGCCGAGCGCCACGCAGCCGGGGGCGGGGGTTGACCAAATCCGGACAAAAACTTTCAAGCCGTGTGGCCAAGCGGCGATTGAGCGACCGATTGAAGGAAGACACGGCGTCTTTCAATAGTGGGAATCTTGCTGACACCTTGCGAAAAGAGGGGTATGAAGAGGTGCCACTTGATGAACTGCAAGACCGGCTCTCCAAGCTTCAAGGGCCGCTCGCGGAAATCATTCTGAAGGGGAGGGTGTAAGGGGATGCCATATTACTATTTTGACTCAACCGCACTCATTAAGCGCTACAGCATGGAGCGGGGCACGAGGATCGTGAATCGGCTGATGGTGAAGCGCGGTAAAGTTGCGATCGTCCCGACCTGGTCTGTGACGGACTTCTATTCGGTCCTGTGCGCACGCGCACATGAGGGGCAGATTACGCGGGATGATTGTTACTCCGTTCTGTATAAGTTCGAGATTGAATCCAAACAGGGCCTCTATCAGTTTATTGAACCGAAGATGGAGACCTACCTGGCAACCAAGGAATTGGCTCTGGAGTATCCGTTCCTTCGATCACCACAGGTGATGCATCTGGCGCTGGCGTTGGAGCTGAAGCCGTTGCGATTGACCGTCGTCAGCGCGGATCCCCAGCTGTTGGCGGCATCAAAAACCGCAGGACTACACATTATTAATCCGGCCGAAGACTAGCATTGCCATGTTTTTGGGAATGAGTGCGGTCAAGTGGCTCGGATATTGGCTGATCGGCTTTGGGATGTCTCTTCCGAGGCCTGTTTGAGCAATTCCAAGACAGCCTGATTCCATCCGGCTGGACCGATGCCAGGCGCGCGGATGAGATTCGGCAGGTTGATGTCGGGATCATACGAGCCGTCCGGTTTTTGTACCAAGACCGGATGATCCACCGTCAGTAAGAGCGAGAGATCATTCAAGCTATCGCCGATGCCGATGGTTTCGATATCATCTGGCAGGTTGGCTAGTCGCTCCTGTCGTTTGTAGCAGCGGAGCAGAATTTCTGCGGCCCGACCTTTGTCGTTGTTTCCTGTCAAGTGGAAGAACCGTCCGCCTCTGGTCCAATTCAGCCCTCGCGTGACGATCTGGCGGCAGACTTCCTCGATCAGCTTGGGGGGACCGCTCACCAAAAACGGTTCATCGAATTCCCGTAGCATCGCCCGCAGTGCATCTTCTCGGGCGAGTCCTGTGTTCGCCATGACTTCGTCGACCGACAGGTCGCCGAAGCCTTGGAGCGGCGTGCCCACCGCTTCTTCAATTTGCCGGAGCACATCCCGGAGGAGGGCATAGGGTGTGCCGAGTTCAATGATTTGATAGCCGGAGCGGCGTCGCGACCGTTCCAAGGGGAAGTCAAAGGTATTGAGGGGCACAAACACCGCCGCGCCATTCTCGACGATGAAAGGATTGTGGTGATCAAGGCGCTCTCGAAGCGGTTCGATTTCAGCGCGGGTCTTTCCGGAGACGATAATGACCGGAATATTCTCCGCACGGAGGGCGTCGAGCGCCGGTCTCGCCTCGTCAAAGGAATAGGTGTCGTTGTCTAAGAGACAACCGTCCAGGTCTGTGAAGAGTAGATAGCGTGACATAGGCTTAAAGATGTCGTAGGTCCTCGTTGATCTGCGACCGGGAATGTCCGGCCAGACGTCGTTCCAGGAAATCCTTCGCCAGATCCTTGCCACCCAACCCCAGGGCTAATGCAGCGGCGAGGACGAGGCCTCCCCAGGTAATACCGAATCCGACAACGACGATGTGCTGAGCAATCCCCAACTGTTCGAACGCCATGGCCACGGTCAAGAGCTGAATGCCCCAGCGCGTTCCGGCTGCGATCCAGCGGGCCGGAGGTAACCCCGCGTTCACAGCAGCGATGAGGACGGCCTGCGAGACGAAATTTGAGACGAGGTACCCGATGATCCCGATCACGGCCGCGGTGACCAAATGGGGGATATAGGACAAGAGTGAGTGAGCGGCTTCATTGATCGGGGCCACATCGAGGGCTCCCAGCGATGCGGTGGTGGCAAAGATCACGATCAACCAGTAGGTAATGCGGCCGATGATATAAGACGGATCGGCCTTGATGCCTCCCCGCAGGAGGGCTGCCGCGATACCGATTCGATCGCAGAGTCGATCCAGGCCGATGACACGAAGCAGCCGTTCCGTCAAATGCCCCATGCCCCAGGCTGCGCCCAGACCAACCAGCAAGAGAATCATCATGGCCAGGACATTGGGAAGGATGGCGAAGACGCGCTCGCCAAGTGCGGTCACTGGTCCGAGTAATGTCTGTTCCCAGCTTGAGGTCATGGCTCGCTCCTTTCAGACTTCGCGCGAGCAGTCCCGATGACTTCGCGCGCGTCATGAGACTGAGGCCAACGTGCGACGAGATATTCTTTCTGTTTCTCGAACGTCCGGCAGAGCGTTTCGATGAGCTGCTCGGCTTCCGCCGAGGTCAACCCCTGGCTATCCAGCACGAATGACGCGGTTTTCCCCAAATAGAGAGGGGTCAATGCTTTCAGGAGATGTTCTTGTGGAAGGACATTCCGGTGATGCGCGAGGGCGGCGTCATAAATGATTTGGGCCCACAGCGAATCCGGAATGCGGAAATCCCGTAGGGGGACGTTCCGAAGACTGGACAGCTGATCCAGGGCGTCTTCCGAGAGTATGCGTGCCCAAATATCGTGCAGGTCCGTCAGCCCGAGATGAAACAAGTCCACCATCCGTTCGACATTGACATTCACCGGCTCAACGCCCACCTCATACTGGAAGCCGAAGAGCGGCACCTTTCGCGAGGCTGTGACGGGGAGCCAGGTGGGGGCATGGGCTTCCATCAAGGCGAACAAGGCCCCCACCACCTGTCGCAACATGGACGAGAGGTCGGCGGCCGGGTCCTTGGGATCATGAATCTTGGCCCCGAGAAAACTCTGACACACCTTGGCTCCGCTCGTAATGGCCTCGGTCGTCATCCAAATGTCGATTCCGAAGCGCGCCACATCGGATTCCCAGACGTGCTTCTCGAGATAGTGTTGGGCCAGCTCTCCGGTGAATCCGAAATCTCCGCCGATCGGCTGACGGACCTCCTGCCCGTAGAGGGCACGGGTCAGAGGATAGGCGATGCTGTTGGTGATGGTCCCGTCGTACTTGTGGCGTCGATAGTACGGGGCCACATAGTCGTAGCCTTCTTTGAGAATCGGATGAAGGAGCAGTTCCATCCACTCGGGGGTGATGCTGCGGACGTCCGAATCGACGACGGCACAGGCTTTGACTTTGAGCCGTCGAGCGATCTCGAAAATCGTGCGAAATGCGCTGCCTTTGCCGGGGATCCCGTGATAGGGCGTGACAATCCGGTGGAGCGTGCTCTGTCGATCGCTGATAAAGAGGGGTTCCAGATCGACCATGGTATGGGCGACGATGGTGGGCGTGTCGTCGGTGGAGCCGCCGTCGGCGTTGACCAGGACGGCACGATGGCCGTGAAAGTATTTTGCCAGCCCTGCTCCGACGGCGCGGACGACATGGCCGACGGTCCCTGCATTGTTAAAGCTGGGAATGCCGACCAAGATGTCAGCACTGCGTACGGCTTCTAGCAGGTCCTCGGTTTCAGCGGTGAGTGGAATCAAGCTGTTGGTCATGAGACAGGTTGCCTCGTTTCTGCCGTAGGATCCCACGCATGGTCCTGTTCCACGGCGTCTATGAGCCGATGAAAAATATCTGGAACGGCATGGGTCACCCGGCTCCAGTTCGAGATCATGGGGACGCCCAACGGGTCGCCGAGGAAACTATCCGTCGCCAACGTCATGCCGCGCAGAAATACCTCGACAGCGCGCCGCTCTTCATGGCGGTCAAAGCGCAAACTGTTGATCGCCGCGTCATTTTCGTACCGACTAATAGCTTCTTGCGCAGCCTGGAGATAGGTGGCCCGCAACGTCTTAAGGGTACTTTCCGAGAGGACCAGCCCTTCGCTTGCCAGGTTGCGGAAGAGCGATTTGGTGATATCGACGCACATTTTCAATAAGCCCGCATCTGGATTGTGCGTCGACAGCGTTTGATGCTTGTGCTCATAGGCATCGGCGATATCGGCTTGGCAAATACGACGGAGTGCGCAATTGCGGTACACCTCGGCCAACATGCCGACCTCCAGCCCCCAGTCGCCGGGAATACGGTTGATCCAGGCCAGATCTCGCACCATCGCGAATTCACCGGCCAGTGGGTACCGAAAACTGTCCAGAAACGAGAGGAGGGGATGCGGTCCGACCAGCAACTGTAGACTGCGGATCAGCGGAGTGATGAAGAGACGGGTCACACGTCCATGCATGCGGTCTGTCACGCGGCTGTAATACCCCTTACAAAATTCGTAGGCGAGGTTCGGATTGGCGATGGGATAACAGAGGCGAGCAAGGTACTGGCGGTCGTAGCTCACGATGTCGCAGTCATGCAGGGCGATGACTTGGCTTTGGCCACGGGCTAGCACATAACCGTAGGCTGTCCAACACCCGCGTCCTTTTCCCTGATGTCCGATGTCGATCTCATGCGAGACCAAGGTGTTCAACAGCGCCTGGATCCTGGTCCCGTCGTTCCAGACGACGCGGACTCGTTGAGGGAGCTGAGCAAAGAATTGCTTGGCCAGCCGGAATTCCAGCGCAGAGGCCTGATCCAACGAAATGACGATCTCATTGATATAGCGAACCTCGCCCAGGATTTCCACGATGCGCTTGAGGGCGGGACGTTCCAGTTCCGAATACAATGAGGGGAGGACCAGAGCAATCGGCGTCGTTTTCGCATACCGCTCGAGCTCGTGCTCCAGCTGCTCAGTGTTGGGCTGACCGAGACGGTGGAGAACGGTCACGACCCCATTTTGATAAAAATCAGACACGATGACCTCTCTGCGGATCAATGATTTTTACTGAAACCCGGTCTCGCGTAAAGGCAGCAGAACGAGAAGAGCTAGGTTACTCCGATTGGAGTGTAATATAAACCACCGTAAAATGCAGGGGGCATGCCATCGATGAGTATGAGCAGCGGCTAAGCGTTTCTCACTTCCTGTCCGAGAATCGCTCGAATTCCAAGGAAGGATCTATGGGGGGTGTAGGGAAAAGCAGGCAAGAGTGGAGGGTTTTCCCTATGGCTTATCCGTCGACAGTTTCTTCCCTAGCCGCCTGGCCAATCGCAGCATGCCGGGCGATCGATCGCTGGGGCTGAGGAGCACGTTCAGGACATGAAGCTGGCTGTGATCGGCAAAGGCAGCGGCAAGGTTCTGTTCAAATTCACGCTGTGTGCCTACGCGCGAGCCTCTTCCGCCTCCGATCAAGTCGCATACTCTGTCATATTGCCATTCATGCACATCGTTAAAGGGGCCTTCCAAGATCTCTCGCTCCGTCGAATAGCCTCGATTATTCAAAATAATGACAATCGGAGCTTGCCCGTAGCGCACGCAGCTGGCCAACTCCGTTCCTGTCATTTGAAAGGCTCCGTCTCCTACTAGGACGATGGGCCGCAGACTCGGGTCGGCGAACGATGCGCCTAAGGCGGCGGGTACGGCAAAGCCCATCGAGGTGTAGTAGGCCGGCGACAGAAACTCAAACCGGTGGCGCACATGCAAATCCGCAGCGGCGAAGAGCGATTCACCCACATCCGCAATCACGACCGTCTTTTCAGTCAAGACTGTATCAAGATGGCGGAAGAGTCCGCCTAGCGTTACTGGGGCATCCAGGTCCGGTGTCGCCGGTTCTGGAAGGGCTTGAACCGGGAACAGCCGCTGGGAATGAGAAAAGGAGGGAAGCGGAGATTTCACAAGACCGTGGACAAAGTCCTGGAATTTAATCGATTCGTACCGATGGTGTTTGATCGCCACGCGGTCCGCTGTGGCATGGATGGTACGGCCTTCTGACAGCAGGGGCGACGTGGCGTCCAAATCTTCCACATCAGAGAGAATAGACCCGAGGATCAACAGACAGTCGGAATCGTTAATGAACTGCTGCACTTCCTCCCGGCCGATGAGTCCGCCGTACACGCCGACATAGAGCGGATGGTCCTCACGAATGATCGATTTCCCGAGCAACGTCGAGGCAATGGGAATGTTGAGTTGCTCCACTAAGCGAGCCAGATCGTCTTGGAGCCCGAAGCGGCCGACTTCCGCGCCAACGAGCATGGCCGGCCGTTTGGCCGAGGCGAGCATGATCCGCACTTCACTGATCGCTTCTTCCAGCGCCGCTGGGTCACTCGGCGTATCCTCAATGCAGATCGGCTTCATGCCACCCATAAGGGGGCAGTGGACCATGTCTCTGGGAATTTCGATATAAATAGGACGGCGATAGCGAAGCAGGGCGGCGAAGGCCCGATCCATTTCTCGTTCGGCGGTCAGGGGATCATCCAACGTCACGGCGGCCACGGTCATCCGCTCGAAGACTTCTCGTTGGGTGGAAAAATCCCGAACCATATGATGCAAGTAGGGAGTGCGAGTTCGTTCAGACAGACCAGGCGATCCGGTCAAGAGGACCACCGGCGAGCGTTCCGCATAGGCGCAGGCAATGGCATTGACGGTATTGAGCCCGCCGACGCAGTAGGTGACACAGACGGCTCCAATCCCGTTGATGCGAGCGTAGGCGTCTGCCGCGAAGCCGGCACAGTCCTCCCGCGTGGTTCCGATGTGCGTGATGGGCGAGGCCTCGATCAGTTGATAGAGAGACAGGACATAGTCACCGGGAATGCCGAAAATATGGCGAACGCCCAGGCGATGTAGGCGATCCAACACAGCAGAGCCAATGGTAGCTTTGTCGCCCATTCTTCTTTATCCTCACATGAACGATTGTACTGCTTTGGTGTCAGGAAAACATACTGACCGGGGTTCGTCAAGCAATGAGCGTGTGATGATCGGGCTGACGACAGCCGGCAGGTGACCTCTCACGCACACAGTCAGGCACACCATGTTACAGGAGCAAAGACAATGACACCGATGGCCCAGGTCCGCCTTACGTCACTACGCATTCCGGAGGGGCGACCGCTCTGGCTCTTTGCCGGTCATGTCGGACCGCTTGTCGGTCAAGCCGCCGCTGGGGATCTGGTCGATGTCCTGACCCCCGACGGACAATTCTACGGACGTGGTCTCTATAACCCCGCTTCGAAAATCCGAGTCCGTCTCCTGACATTCGAGGATGAACCCATCGACGAGACGTTCTGGCGGGGAAGAATTCAGCAGGCGATCCGCCTCCGACAGCGAGTGGTCGCGCAGTCCAATGCCTATCGGCTGATCTATGCAGAAGGCGATCGACTGCCAGGGTTGATCGTGGATCGATACGATCAGCTGCTGGTCATGCAGTGCTTATCGTTCGGTATGGATAGCCGGAAGGAACTCTTGGCCGACGTCCTGATGAAGGAATTGAATGTGACAAGTGTGTATCTGCGGAACGAGGCCAAGAGCCGGCAACTCGAAGGACTGCCCCTCGAACGGAGATTTCTCCACGGCAGCGGCCCAACACAGGTTGAAATTCACGAAGGGGCCGCGAAGTTTCTCGTCGATGTCGAACGGGGACAGAAGACCGGTTGGTTTTGCGACCAGCGGGAGAATCGGCTGGCAGCGGCCAAACTCGCGGCAGGAGCCGAGGTGCTAGAAGTGTTCTGCCATACTGGCGCGTATGGCATTCACGCCGCACTGGCCGGAGCTACATCAGTCGAGGGCCTCGATGTCAGTCAAGACACACTAGCCATGGCCAGAACGCACGCCACGATGAATCAAGTGGAGAAGCGCTGCACCTATCGCCAAGCCGATGCGTTCGAGGAAATGCGCAAGCTGGTCAAGGCGGGCCGACGTTATGACCTGGTGATCCTCGATCCTCCGGCCTTTGCGCGCAGCAAACAGGCCCTGGCTGGTGCCTTGACTGGGTATAAGGATGTCAATCTTTTGGGCTTGAAACTGCTGAAGCCGGAAGGATTTCTGGTGACGAGCTCCTGCTCCCATCCTGTTTCTGAGGAAGATCTTTGGAAGAG
>JANPKE010000222.1:0-3326 GCA_031425875.1 Nitrospirota bacterium | reverse complement strand
CGCCAGCACTCCCGTCTTATCCTCCGCGATGACCGCAATTTTGACCGCATGTTGACTCGCCGTGGCGGTGTCCCACTCCACTTCCACCAGACGTTCTCGATCATAGTCCAAGGCTCCGAGATTTGGACAATCGACCGAATGGATCGTGAGGCCTCTTCCGCGCGTGATGTACCCCAAGATCCTGTCGCCGGGAACGGGATTGCAGCATCGCGACAGCTGCATCAACAGATCGCGGCCACCCTTGACTTGGACGCCCGGCTCTACCCCTCTCGTACCGATGACTTTTGGAACGCTGACCGGTTCAGCGTGAGTGGACGTTCCTGTCGATGTCGGAGCCACCAATCGTCCGACAACTTGAGCCGTCGCGACGTGGCCAAATCCCACCGCCGCGGCCAACTCGTCAATTGTGGCGTAGCCTTCCTGTTTGGCGACATCGAGCAGCGCATCCGACTTGAAGACCTGCGAGGGGGGCAACCCATGCCGACGAATCTCTGCCTCGAGCAAACGCCACCCGATCTCTAAACTCCGCTTCTGTTCCTCTATCTTGATCCAATGTTTAATCTTGGTTTTGGCCCGTGAGGTCCGTACGAACTTGAGCCAATCCCTGTGCGGAGTCTGGCTGGAGGATGTCAGAATTTCGATAGTGTCACCGCTCGTCACCTCGTGCCTCAGGGGAACGATCTTTCCGTTGACCTTGGCGCCGACACAATGATCACCGACTTCCGTGTGAATCGCATACGCAAAATCTACCGGCGTAGCCCCTTTCGGCAGTTCCTTGACGATTCCCTTCGGAGTAAAGACATAGACCACGTCGTGAAACAACTCAAGTTTCACGGAATCCATAAATTGGCGATTATCAGGCAGATCCGTTTGCCATTCGATGAACTGTCTGAGCCATCCAAAGGCTTTGCTGTCTTTATCCTGCACACGCCCCTGCTCTTTATACTTCCAATGCGCTGCGATTCCGTACTCGGCGACACGATGCATTTCTTCCGTGCGGATCTGAAACTCTACGTGCTCACCCTTCGGCCCGACCACGGTCGTATGAAGAGACTGATAGAGATTCGATTTGGGAATCGCGATGTAATCTTTAAAGCGACCAGGCAGCGGCCGCCACAACGAATGAATGACGCCCAGGACCGCGTAGCAATTCATCTTCGTATCAGTAATGATTCGCAAGGCGGTGAGATCGTAGACCTCTCCGAACGAGATCGATTGCTTCTTCATCTTTTGATAGATGCCGTAGAGGTGTTTCGGCCTTCCGTCCACGGCTCCGGTCAGCCCATGCTCCGCCAGCGCCTTCTCAACAAGGGCTTGCACCTCCTGGATATACTGCTGCCGGTCTTCGTCGCGTTTCGCCACGGACACGCGCAGGGTTTCGTAGGCATCCGGCTTGAGGTGCTTCAGACACAAATCTTCCAGTTCGTTCTTCACCCACCCGATTCCGATCCGGTTGGCCAACGGCGCATAGATCTCCAACGTCTCTTGCGCGATTTCCTGCCGCTTACTTTCTTTCAGGTGCTCAAGGGTTCGCATATTGTGGAGCCGATCGGCCAATTTGATGATCACGACGCGAATATCATCCGCCATCGAGAGCACCATTTTGCGAAAGTTTTCCGCCTGTTTTTCCTCTGAACTGCGAAACGTAATTTTCCCGATCTTCGTCACTCCGTCGACGAGATGGACCACTTCCTTCCCGAATTCACGCTGTAGTTCATCGGCCGTGGCTACCGTATCTTCCAGCGTATCGTGCAGAAGCCCGGCCACGATCGCCGTCACGTCGGTTTTCAGCGAGGTCAAGACGCCGGCCACCGCGACGGGGTGCTTCACATAGGGTTCTCCGGAGTGACGCGTTTGTCCTTCATGCGCCTTCACCGAAAACGCATAGGCCTTTCGCACCATGCCGAGATCAGCGTCTGGCTGATAGGCTTGCAGGCGATCCAGCAACTGGTCGATATCGGTCACCGTTTCATACATCATCTGCTATTCGCACCCTGCCGCTCGTATGTCTCGGATACGCAACTGAATCCGATCCTGGCCGTTCCAGTGATTCAGTTCTGGGGTGAAGGCCACATCGATCGGCGTCTTCAGAGACAATCCACGATCTTCCAGGGACTTCATCCCGAACCCAATACTATCAAACGGCAGAGATCCAGCCTGCCGAACAGTCATCTTCAAATGTTTCTCTCCGACTACACGAGCATTGAGGACGTTCAGCCCCCTGACGGCAAATGTCGGCTCAGGATTCCCCGCACCGAATGGATGCAGCGTCCCGATCTCACGAATCAGCTGTATCGTGACCTCGGCCAAGCGCAGCTCAGAATCCAGATGCAGCATGGGAATGCTGTGAGTATTTCGGATCCACGTCTCGGCCGTTGCGGAAAAGCGTTCGGCAAATTCCGGCAACCGCCCCTCCTGGATCGTGACCCCAGCCGCGCTGGGATGGCCACCGAACGCCATGAGGAGGTCTCGACAACCGGCTAACGCTTGATAGAGGTCGAACCCTGGCACCGTCCGAGCCGACCCTTTCCCGATTCCCTCTTCATTTACGGCAATGACGACCGTCGGACGATGAAACCTTTCCATGATGCGGGCCGCGACGATGCCAACGACCCCGAGATGCCACCCTCGTGCATACAGCACAATGCCGCCCGGCAACTCTCGTGATTCCACCTGCGTTATTGCTTGCTCCACAATATCAGCCTCAAGTTCACGGCGGGCTCGATTCAACTGCTCAAGCTCTTCAGCCAACTCTTTAGCTTCCCGTTCCGACTCCGTCGTCAGAAGTCTGACCCCTTTGATCGCGTCATCTAAGCGCCCTGCGGCATTGAGCCGAGGCCCAAGTTTAAACGCGATGGTCTCCGCTGTGCACTCACGACTAATACCGGCAACCTGCTTCAAGGCCCGTAGGCCGCAGCGGGCACCGTGCGAAAGATGAACCAGACCTTCTCGAACAAATAGTCGATTTTCGTCTTGTAACGGAACCACGTCAGCGATTGTGGCAAGCGCAACCAAATCCAAGAGCGACTCCAACGGTACCGAACCGGAACCGTATTTCATCTCATACGCCTGCGCCACCTTGTAGGCCAAACCACCGGAACAGAGTCCGTGAAAAGGATACCGAGCTTCAGGCCGATGCGGATTCATCACCGCCAACGCAGGTGGCATCTCCATATCGCTTTGATGGTGATCGGTCACGACCACGTCGATCCCCAATTGATTTGCGAGGCGAATTTCATGGTGCGACGTGGTCCCGCAATCGGAAGTCACTAATAGAGAGACACCCTCCTCCCCCAATGCCCGAACCGCACTCTCATTCAGTCCAT
>JANPKE010000221.1:0-3248 GCA_031425875.1 Nitrospirota bacterium | reverse complement strand
GTTCCTTTTCATGTTCAGCCAACGTGGTGCTGAGGGGAACCTTCGCTCTCGACAACCGCGGTCCTTCCGGCTTTAACCAGCTCTCGTCGACAAAAAAAGTTTCGCTTTCGCATAGCACGACAGCCCGCTCGATGACATTTTGCAGCTCGCGAATGTTGCCTGGCCAATCGTAGGCTTGAAGGAGCGTCGAGGTCTCTTTCTGGATGTTTCTAATCTGTTTCCCAGCCTTCTTTGAATAGCGCTCAACCAGATAGGTGACGAGCAACGGGATATCGTCGATTCGCTCGCGCAGCGAGGGGATCTGTAGGGGAAATACATTGAGCCGATAGAACAAGTCTTCGCGAAAGGTGCCAGCTGCTATGGCTGCTTTGAGGTTGCGGTTCGTTGCGGCCAGTATTCGCACGTCCACAGGGATTGGCTTGCTGCCGCCGACCCGTTCAATTTCCCTCTCTTGAAGCACTCGTAGGAGCGCGATCTGGGTTTCGGCCGGCAGGTCCCCGATTTCGTCGAGGAAGATCGTGCCGCTGTCGGCCAGCTCAAATCGTCCGAGGCGCCGTTGGAGCGCCCCGGTGAACGCGCCTCTCTCGTGTCCGAACAGCTCGGAGGCAATGAGCGATGCCGGGATGGCTGCACAATTGATACGAATAAACGCCCGGGATGCCCGGTTCGAGCGTCTGTGGATGGCCCGAGCAATCAACTCCTTACCCGTTCCAGTCTCACCGAGCACGAGCACCGTGGAATCCGACGCTGCCACTTTGGCAACTTGCGTCAATACATTGCGAATCGCCTTCGAGGATCCGACGATTTCTTCGAACATCGAAGTGCTAGTGATTTCTTCACGCAATGCCAAGTTCTCTTTGTGAGTCTTCTCTTCGGCTCTCTTGCGATCGTCAATGTCGGTTCCCGTGCCATACCAGCGAATAATCCGCCCTTCTTCGTCACTCAACGGGTTATAGCGGATGAGAAACCAGCGATACTGCCCGTCCTTGCGGCGAATTCGTACTTCGAGCTCAAACGGGGCTCTGTGTTCGAGTCCCTGCTGACGCTCGGTCTTCACTCGTTCGAGATCATCGGGGTGAAATAGTCGGGCGCGAAAGTCATCCGCCATGATGTCTTCTACGCTTAGGCCGCTATAATCGAGCACTAAGCGATTCACATACAGCAGGTTTCCATCGGGTCCAAGGACAGAGATGAGTTGAGCGATGGCATCGGTGATCTGTCTGAGTTCTCGTTCGTCTTGACGAAGCTTGTCCTCTGCATACTTTTGCTCAATAGCAACGGTCGCAAGGTGGGTGATCTGTCCAATGAGGTGTTGATGTTGCGTGGTCGGACGGCCGGGCTCGCGCGAGTAGATCGCGAAGGTCCCCAACACCGCGTCATTGGATGACAAGATTGGGGTGGACCAACAAGCCTGTAATCCATGTGCCATGGCCAATTCGCGCCATCCGGACTTATCCCATCGTGTATCCGATGCAACATCGGCGGCGATCACTTGCCCTTTAACTGATGCAGCCATACCGCATGGACCCGCATCGAGATTCACGGGCCTGCCATGGATCGACTCATTGTAGGTAAGCGGAAGACTGGGGGCTGCTCCGTGCTTCATTCGATTGTGAACTGGATCAACCAGCAAAATACTGCAGAGAGACCCGCTCCTGATGTTTTCGATGAGTCGGCACAAGGCATCAAGAATTTCCGAGAGCGGACATCCGGTGGCAAGCATTTCGAGAATGCGATTTCCTCCGCCCAATAACGTTTCGGCCTGCTTGCGGTCCTCAATATCGGTATGTGTTCCATACCAGCGGGCGACGGTACCCTGCTCGTCGAGCAGGGGTACTGCGCGGAACAAGAACCAGCGGTAGTGACCGTCGAAGCGGCGCACTCTCGCTTCAGCCTCGCCCGGCTGCTGAGTCTTCAGCGTCGCAGACCAGGTGTGAATCAGGGTCGGGAGATCTTTCGGATGGATGATGTCGGCGAGTGTCCAGATCCAACCGTGAACGTGTTCCGAGGAGACGCCAGTGTATTCGATCCACCGCCGGTTCAGATACTCGATGGTCCCATCGGCTGTCGCAACCCAGACCAGGCTCTGCATGGCGTCACTCACGGCATAAAAGAGGTTTCCGAGGGTACGTGAGTGCTGATCAGCTGCATGGTAACTGTGGGTTTGCATAGGTCTTCTCCCGGCGAGGTGAGTTCCGCTTCAACCAACCGCACCGAAGCGCTGGTATGCTCGCAAAGTTCGGTGTTGAACCTTGGCGTTCACGAAAACAGGGCAGCACATCATACTCCTGATACTCAGCAAAATTCACCGATTCACTGGGTTCACCTCCGGCCTTCGTGGATGTTTGAGACGGAGCTGAGTTTTCGGCATCGCGCTGTAAATTCAGCGGATCGTTCTCAGTATTTCTTCATCGCGCCGGATAAATTCACGAACGAAAACGCTCATTGTGCTTTGGTTTCAATGACATCGATAACGAGATCAGGAGAAT
The DNA here is from genome assembly GCA_031425875.1 of Nitrospirota bacterium. Lineage (GTDB taxonomy): Bacteria > Nitrospirota > Nitrospiria > Nitrospirales > Nitrospiraceae > Nitrospira_D. The sequence continues at coordinate 759 of JANPKE010000221.1, read as the reverse complement.
GCACTGTTGGAATGTGAATTGCGTATTGCCTTCATCATGAAGCGACGATCACTTTCGTGCGTCAATATTGGAAGGAGATGGCGATGATCGCCTCAGTTGTCGAACACGGGCCTCTCGGTATTTCAGCAAGAAAGGAGGATGCGAGGATGGATACCTAACCTCGTACAGGATGACGAATATGGCTAGGAAAGACAAAGGTGGGTGAGGAGTTGTGTAGAAAAGCCTCAGCCTCGTGTGCTCAACCTAAGAGGAGGACATAACCATGCCATTGTGGAAGATTTATCATCCAACTGAAGCATTCACGGCCGACGATAAGAGGGCGTTGGCCAAACGAATTACAGAAGTGTATGCAGGCGTTCCAATCCCGCGATTTTATGTCGTGTGTGTATTTGAAGAAATAGTAAAGGGATCGTGTTTTGTCGGCGGCGAACTGCATCACAAATTTATCCGCTTCAAGGTTGATCAGATTGCCAGGACGATACCTGGCCCGATTCTCAGGGAATGGTGGATGCGGACGCTTGATGAGGCCATCGCTCCCTTTGTCAAGGACAGAGGATACGATTGGGAGATTTCCATCGACGAAACCCCGTTCGATCTGTGGTCGCTCCAAGGGGAACTTGCCCCGCCTTTTGAATCTGTGGCTGAAAAGCGATGGGTGAAAGAAAATAAGGCGAGTCGCTATACCTTAGCGGAAAAACTTCCGGTCAATTTGGCTCTGACTCCAGGAATAGCGGATCGTTAAGGTTCGGCTTAACCGGC
>JANPKE010000220.1:0-5721 GCA_031425875.1 Nitrospirota bacterium | reverse complement strand
CGCATCGTACATCTCGGTCGATCGGATCACCAGGTCAAGATCAGAGGGTATCGGATCGAATTGGGTGAGATCGAGACTGCGCTGAGCCGTCATCAAGCTGTCCGTCAGGCAGCAGTCATCGCGCGGGAGGACCGGCAAGGTGCAAAGCAGTTGGTGGCGTATCTGGTCTGCCAAGAGGGCTCTGCTCCAAGCCAACAGGAACTTCGGTTATTTCTTCGGTCAGAACTTCCGGAGTATATGGTTCCCTCCCTGTTCGTCTTTCTGAAGGCCATGCCCTTTACGGCCAATAACAAGGTCGACCGGAAAGCATTACCGTCTGCAGTCTCCTCGGTCTCAGATGAATTGGTTCACAGTGGCCCTCGTGATCAGGCAGAAGTTCAACTCACAGCCTTGTGGCGGCAAGTACTGGAAGTCCCCAAAATTGGGATCCACGACAACTTCTTTGATCTCGGCGGCCACTCACTCAAAGCCGCCCACCTCTTCTTTCTTCTTGAACAGGTGTATGGAAGACGCCTTCCGCTCGCGACGCTGTTTCAAGCACCGACCATTGCGGAGTTCGCGTCGATGCTTTCGCAGGAGAACTGGACGCCGCCATGGCAATCGCTTGTCGCCATTCAGCCGAACGGGGCCGCAGTACCGATCTTCATGGTGCCCGGAGTGGGGGGTAATGTCTTGGTCTTTGCTCAGCTCGCAAAGTTGCTGGGACCGAATCAACCCTCCTACGGATTACAGGCACGAGGGCTGGACGGAAAAGAGGCGCCGTTTACATCGGTGTCGGAGATGGCGAATCACTATGTTGCACAGATCCGTCGCTTTCGCCCGAACGGGCCGTATACCGTTCTTGGTAGCTGCACCGGTGGACTGATCGCGTATGAAATGGCTCAGCAACTGGTCGGTCAGGGGCAAGCCGTCACACTTGTGGTGATGGACACATGGCATCCAACCACATATCGCTCACATCGTTATAAGCTGCCGATGACGTTTGGGCTGCCTCTGTTTCTGCTGTGGAGGGTACTGCGTACAATTCCCAGGCTCGTTCGTTTGCCGATCACAAACTGGGTTTCGTTTATCCAGCATAGATGCAGGCGACTCATGTCGTTATCGCGAACTGAAGCCGCTCATGATGAGCTGTTTGTTGAATTTCAAGTCGAACGAGTGACCCGAGCCACGCTCCAGGCTGTGGCTCGCTACGACGTTCGCAAATACCCAGGGCATATTCTCAATATCGTGGCATCAAAGCGGTATGTCGCTCAGTCGGTAACGGATACCAGACATGTCTGGCCAGAGTTTGGAGGCGAAGGGAGCAGGACCGTGCAGGTTGCAGCCAGCAATTCGGGGCAGCTCCTTGTCACACCACATGTGGAAGAAGTGACGAAGCATCTCCAGGCCTTTCTTGGCGAAGATACTCAAAATGAGCCAGCGCCTTTGGCCAACGTAATCTAGGTGTGTACTTCCACTCTCCTTTCCTGGTGACAGTGAGGCTAGTCGGCGATGCCCTTTGGACGGTTTTTCCGCTTTATTGTGCAACGGTCGAGCTCCATGGCCTGGCTCATGCTCGGTGTCGGTGTCTTGTCCGGGCTTTTGAGCGCTGGAGTCTTAGCGCTCATCAATTATGTCGTTCATCATCCCTCTGACCATTCTCTTCTTGTACTGCTAGGGTTTGTCGGCCTTGTCGCCGGCAAGATTCTGGCACACCTTGGATCCCAGGTTTTACTCGTCCGCTTTTCACAAGACACAATCCTGGACCTCTCTTTGTCTCTCTGCGCAAAGATCCTGCGGGCTCCGTTACTTCGTTCCGAGCAACGAGGGGCCAACCATATTCTGATCACCTTAACGGATGACGTGAGTTGGGTTACCTGGGCGATCCAATGTTTCCCTAATTTTGTCATGAATGGCGCACTCGTGTTGGGCTGTGGAATCTTCCTTGCTTGGTTGTCGTGGAGTGTATTTCTAGGAGTGCTCGGAGTTGCTATCGTGAGTGTCCTAGTACATCAGTGGTTACACACCAGTGTCCGCGACATCATTGCCGCCTCCCGGGATGCCAGAGCTGAGTTGTTTCAACGATTTCGCTCGCTCACCGACGGGCTAAAGGAGCTGTTGATGCATCGGGCGCGTCGACAGGAGTTTGTAGATGAGGAAGTGCGAGGAGCGGCGGAACTCTATAGAAAGACGAATCTGGAAGCAACGCGGATACAAGCGCTGCTTGGAGCCTGGAATGCGGTCTCCCTCTACTCCCTCATCGGTTTCATCATTTTCCTATTTCCATCCTTCGGGCTTATCTCTTCAGAGGCCCTGACTGGGTACATTGTCGCCATGATCTATATGATGGGCCCCATTTCAAGTATCATCAGTACGGCACCAACTCTCGAACGAGGTCAGGTGGCATTGGAAAATATTGAACGATTGGGCATATCGCTGGATGTCTGTCCAGAGGACGTCAGGACGAGAGAACTTGTAGGTCTCAAGCCTGAGGTCTCTCCCATCGTGAGATGGACTGATGTCGTGTTTTCTTACGGGCAAGATAATGATGCCGAAACGCCCTTCACGCTGGGTCCCATCAGCCTAGAGTTATGTCCGGGCGAATTGGTGTTCATCATCGGAGGGAATGGAAGCGGAAAATCCACACTCGTGAAAGTGCTTTCGGGGTTGTATCAGCCGCTACGAGGAGACGTGAGACTAGCTGGTACGATAATCACTGATGCCAATCGAGAGTGGTACCGCGAACACTTTTCAGTCATATTTTCAGACTTTTACCTTTTCAAGAAACTCCTTGGTCACTCGGATTCTCAGGTCCATAGCCTCGCGCCTCAATACTTGCGATTGCTGCATTTGGATCACAAAGTCACTGTACGCGATCGCACCTTCTCAACCCTTGATCTTTCTCAAGGGCAACGCAAGCGGTTGGCGCTTATTACAGCCTACCTGGAGGATCGCTCGATCTACGTGTTTGATGAATGGGCGGCGGATCAAGATCCGCAGTACAAGGAGGTGTTTTACAAGACATTGCTTCCAGACCTACGCGCGCGAGGGAAAACGGTTATCGTGATTACTCACGATGATCGGTATTTCCACCTCGGCAACCAGGTCATTAAATTGGATGACGGGAAGGTTGTGGAGCATGTGAATGCCAGCGGCGCAAGGATGACGACATGATGTCGGGATATGTGCATTCGGGACTGCAAGATGCTGATCTCGTTCCAATCACTTGAGCGCCTAGACAGTACACGGCGGCGGAATTATATCCGCCTACCATCGAACACCGTTCACCTGTGGGGGATCGAGCTCGACGGATCGCAGCGCTGCCTGGAGCGATGCACCAGCTGGTTGGATGAAATCGAGCGGCACCGAGCGGCGCGCCTTGTTCGCGACGATATCCGGCAGCGTTATGTACTGGCTCACGGGGGCCTGAGAGCAGTGCTGAGTAAATACCTTGGAGTCACTCCGGATGTGGTCGCGCTGGAACGTAGTGCAACAGGCAAGCCCTTCCTGACGAGGGAACTACGAGATCGGTCAGCGATCAGGTTCAATTTGTCTCATGCCTATGGCCGTGCGCTCATCGCGGTCTCACGAGCGCAGGAAGTCGGAGTGGATCTTGAATGCATTCGTTCAGAAGTCGAGGTTGAGAAATTATCCAAGCGCTATTTTACTCGTTCCGAACACACGGCGATCATGGAGGCTCCTGAGGAACAGCGCGCCGCGAGATTCTTCTGTTACTGGGTTGCGAAAGAGGCCCTGCTCAAGGCACAAGGTATCGGTCTCCGGGGGTTACCCGACTGCGAAATCTTCCTAAAGACCGATGGAGTCGACACGGAAGTTCGGGCCCGATTGGGTGCGCAGTTCACAGATACGTTGCAGGTTCGCCGTCTCTCTTGTGAAACGGGATGGGAAGCAGCGGTAGCTGCCCAGAGTTTAGACTCGGTTACACAGTTCGATCTTGAGCAGCAGTAACCGCTCTCCGTGATCCGGCTCGTTCTGCCACAGCGAGAAACGTCGTCATCAAGCAGACATTGGCGGAGGCCACGAAGAGATCTTCGGGAGACCAGATACCGTCATGCCCCTTGAACTCCGGCGGTGTTGCTACCTGCACATCAGGCTTCCCCGCGCAAGCGATCACGCCCTTGCGTTGTTTCGTCCACTTCACTGCGGTCTGATACAGATACACTTTGCTCTTTTGTTCCATTCCTCCTCCAAGGCTCTAGTTATAAGTCAATGACCATCGGTTACGGCTTTATGTATACCCAACCTTGTTCCTGTCGCTCCATGAGCCGGACCATCGCCGGCACGGTATCGCCCACTTCGCCGATCAAATCCTCTCTTGTCACCTGCATAGTCTTCATGGTGTTGGAACAGGCCGTGTAGTTGATGCCATACACCCTTTTAAAATCAGCCAACTCGGCAGCAAATGCTGTGCCTTTCTTCGTCAGAAGCGGGAGGCCTGCCCCATGCACCACCAGTTCAACCGTGAGGTTCTGCGGCCCGAGTTCCTGATAGAGATGTTTGATGTTGTTGAGGGTGCCGCGCTGGACATTTTCGTCACTAGCGTTGAGGTGCATGACGATACGATGCGGCTGATTCGGTCCACCTTCCGCCGCAGGGCCAGCGCCCCATGCCGATTCATGAAGCAGCAACACTGCGAGAAGCACGGACGCCAATGCGACAGGGTTCCACATAAATATGCTTGTCTTCTTTTGGCGAGACAACCGTCTGCTGCAACAATGAAACCGGGTGAGTTGCAGCTCAAAGGAGAGAGCGTCACTCCGTTTCATCAATGTATAAAGATCAGTTCACGAATATCTATGTGCGACTGCACTCAGGCGCATGCTGAATACACTGCCGAAGCCACGAACCGATTTGATCGAGCAACCCGGCAATCGCTCGGTTAGCAGCCTGGACACCCGCATAGGGATTCTCGCTCGTGGCATTCTCCACGACCTCAAACGTTCTCGTACTCAGGATCGTCGACTCTTTTAAGTCGACCAGCTGTGCGCGAAGCATCACCCTCACACGACTGGGTTGCTGGAGAAACTCATGCTGTAGGACAAATCCATAGGAATCGAGTCGATAGTCCCCACGAACCGAGCTCGGTAGCGGAATCACGGCGCGCCACGCATCATTCTGATTGAGTGCCTGGACCATCAACGGAGTGAACATGCGCACCGGCGTATCGGCCCATTGATTCACGGCATAGTACTCCAGCTCGTACGGACGCTTGACGTACACCATGCGCTGCGTCTCAAAGCCTGGCTCGGCTTGAGGCTGACTCACCAGCAAAACAGGGCCATCGCTCTCGCCGGAGCGGGCCTCGCTGGACCATCTATCCAGACTCAACTGATAGGTGTGAACCTCTGCGGAATCCCCTCGGGGCGACAGGCAACCAGCCGCCGTCAACACTAACAGCGCACAGGCTAGATGGGTGAGTCGAGAGGTCATCATCTCATGCTCGCATCATTTTTCCGTATACTACTCGCCTGGTCCGCGTGATGGCGTTTTTCGTCCAAACACGAGCGAACTCGGCTCACGTTCCAATTCTCTGGCCACCCGATTTAGTGTACCAGTGAGCTGTCTAAGTTCCGTGACCATCTGCCCGGCTTCAGGCAAAGTCCGCCGCGTGAACTGCTGCAACTCTGGTCTGGCTTCATTAACAACGGTGCCAACGGTCTTGCTGGTCCGAGCCAGTTCATCGGTCGCTGTACCCAACGCAGCGACGCTCTTGTTGAGGCC
>JANPKE010000219.1:0-4333 GCA_031425875.1 Nitrospirota bacterium | reverse complement strand
GGGGGGCCGGAAATTGTCGTAAGGGAATAGAGGGTACCGAGCCCCACCCCAAATGGTACGCCTATAGCTTTTTCAGCGCGAATTGGTTTCCGAATGCCCGCTGCCTGGAGAAGAATCAAGGGTAGCAGAAAAAGATAGGTGACGAACTTGATCCATGCTGGCTGCACCAAAAAGAGAAGATAGCTGCCAATACCCACTCCGACCGCCAGACCGCCAAGAATCGGAGCGACGCGCCAGAAGACATTGGGGATGCTCTTCCGATTGATGAAGAGAACGTACGCGTTGATGACGAGTTCGATGAGCACGAGGGCCGGGTTCAAAATGCGATTGGTGAAAAATAAGAGGGCGACAGGAACCGTGATCGAGGAGAAGCCGTACCCCAACGCGCCGTTCGCTGTGGCAGCGACAAATGTAATAAGGACAAGAACGACTACGTCCATGAGTGCTTAGCCTTTAGGATGGCCGGCGGCAAAGTCGGCAAGCGAATAATGATCGAGGATCCCAGCAATCGCATCGCGGACTGTGCCCATTACGTGCTGTACGGGACAACGCGTCTTATTCACATAGGGACAATCGCTGCATTTTTGGTACGCCGTCTTGCTGACGCAGCCGATTGGCGCCAGAGGACCATCGAGTATGCGTATGACTTGACCGAGTGTGATTTCGTTCGGCTGTTTAATCAGGTCATATCCTCCGTTTACCCCACGTCGGCTAGAGACGAGTCCAGCTCGTTTGAGTGTGAGAAGAATCTGCTCCAAGAATTCAACGGGGATGTGCTGGCGATCGGCAATGTCGTGGCGCTGCAGCGTGGTCTTCTCGTGAGCGAGTGTGAGCTCCACCAACGCCCGGAGGCCGTATTCACTTTTCTTCGAGAGTTTCATAATCTAGAGTTAGTTTATCAACATTGATTACAATAGGGTAAGCCGTCATGGTTCGTCAAGGTCAAAGTTTCCGAGATGAGCGACCTTCGGTAATCTCACACGTTGTTCCGGCATCGACTCCCATCTTTTAATCCCTCCCTGCATACATTAAGATAGGCTGCGGTTATTGTCCTCCTCCACGAGGCCATTTTTGAAATCCAAGATTGTCTTTTCGTGCCAAACCTGTGGACATCAGGCGCCACGATGGCTCGGCCGCTGTCCTGACTGTGGTGGCTGGAATACGATGAAAGAGGAGCGGCAAGCGGCGACCGGAAAGGGTCGTCCTGCTGCCATGAAGACCGCTCAGGCCAAAGCCACGCCTATCGGTGAAATCGAAGTCGTGGGAGAGGATCGTCGGCTCACCCGTATTGGGGAATTCGATCGAGTTCTGGGAGGTGGAGTCATTCCGGGCTCGGTGATCTTGATCGGGGGCGATCCTGGAATTGGGAAGACGACACTGCTCTTGCAGGCCTTGCCACGGCTGGCGACGAAGGAAGCGCCCGTTCTCTACGTCTCCGGGGAAGAGTCTCCTCGGCAGATCAAGATGCGTGGGCAGAGGCTTGGTATTGAACATCCACATTTGCTGATCTTGGCGGAAACCTCGCTTGAGCTGATCCTAAAAGCGGTGCAGGAAATTGAGCCGGTAGCGGTGGTGGTCGATTCGATCCAAACGGTGTACACCGAACAGATTACATCTGCCCCTGGCAGCATCAGCCAGGTGCAAGAAGTGGCAGGACAGCTCATGTGGCTTGCCAAGCGGGCCGGTGTGCCGGTCTTTATCATTGGGCACGTCACGAAAGAGGGGGCGATTGCGGGGCCACGATTACTTGAACATATCGTCGATACGGTGTTGTACTTTGAGGGAGATAAGGGGCACAGCTACCGGATTCTTCGCGCCGTCAAGAATCGTTTTGGATCGACGAATGAAATTGGGGTATTCGAAATGAAGGATGCTGGGCTCGAGGAGGTGAGCAATCCATCAGAGTTATTTTTGGCGGAACGCTCTCATCGGAGCACCGGATCGGTGGTCGTGTCGAGTCTCGAAGGGACAAGGCCGATACTGGTTGAGCTGCAAGCATTGGTTTCCACAACCACCTATGCCATGCCCAAGCGAATGGCGAACGGGGTGGAGGTCAATCGAGTATCGCTGTTGCTCGCGGTTATGGAGAAACGGCTGGGAGTTCATCTGTCTGGGCAGGATGTGTATGTGAATGTTGTTGGCGGGATGCATATCGACGAACCGGCGATTGACTTGGGAATCGTAGCCGCTGTCACATCGAGCCTGCGTGAGCTGCCTGTTGAGCCGGGGACGTTACTATTGGGGGAGGTCGGTTTGGGCGGAGAGGTACGTGCCGTCAGCCAAGCTGAACTGCGCATTCGCGAGGCTGCGAAGATGGGGTTCAAGCGATGCATTCTGCCTGAACGAAATCTGATGAAGATCGATCCTATCGACGGCATGGAGCTCATTGGTATTCAGGAAGTGCGAGAGGCATTGGATGTGGTGTTGGCGTGAGGAGAGGCATGACGGAGTAGAAGTGTCTCTGTGCTCGCCCAACGCGCGGCTTCAGAAAGCCCTCGTTGGATGCGCGCAGTAAGAGCCCCTTCCACTCCGCCATGCGATAGAGGATAGAGGAGAATTAGGATGATGAGACGCGCTTATCCCCTTGCATTCTTAACAGCATTCTGGTTCCTTCTCACCGCATGCGTCCTGTTCGTTCCGAAGCATGAAGCGCCGCCGCTTAAGCAGGTGACCGCCGAAGAACTTACCGAGCTGTTGCGCCAGCGAGATGCAGCGATCCATTCTTTGAAAGGGCTGTTCAGCGCGAAAGTGCGGGGTGGGCTCATTCCGATTGCATCACGAATAGAGGGTACGGTCTACTACCGTCGTCCGAATGCGTTGAGGCTGAGAGGGTTTACTTCTCTAGGAAACGAGCTGTTCGACTTTGCTCAAGCGGATGATCTGTACAGGCTCCGCTTGCCTCTGGAGGGAAAGACCTATACTGGTCACCAGTCCGAGATGAAAGATGCAGGAAAATTGGCTCGCTTCTCTCAGCTGAGTGTCTGGGCGGTCGGTGGCGTGTTGGGGACGAACGCCATTGCCAGGGATGAAATGGTTAAGGTCGTGGAAGACAGAGGTCGATATCGTCTTGACGTCTATGCGCCAGCACTCGGGGGAATGAGCCCATCGCGTTCGCCGATCCACCGCCTATGGTTTGACCGCCGATTGCTTGTGGTGCAGGAAGAGTGGCTTGGGTCGAGTGGGGAGGTCGAGGCGACGATTCAGTATGACGATTTTAGGCAACTTGAGGAGTTGAAAAGTATTCCAGCACAGGCCATGGGTGATCAGGATGTTCGGCTACTTCGCCCGTTTAAGATTTCTCTCGAAGATGGTCGCGGACAAGGCTCCGTGCAGGTGATCTTCCACGAGATGCATCACAATCACGTGATACGGGCGGAAGACTTAGGTCAGATCTCATAATCGTCGATGAAAATCCTTGCGGTTGAAACAGCCACGACGTGGCAGAGTGTCGCGATTCTTGACGACGACCGCATTGTCGCGATGCATGAGCAAGAGGCCGGTGGTGCGCAGGGCTCCCTCCTTTTGCCCACTATCGATCGATTGTTCTCTCAATCCGGATTGCGGCTTGGCGATCTGAGTGGTCTTGCCTGTTCGATCGGGCCAGGCTCGTTTACCGGTATCCGAGTGGGCATTGCCACGTGCCTAGGACTTCGAGGAGCCACTGGTCTTCCTCTCACGCTGGTCCCGACACTGGAAGCCATGGCGAGGAATTTGGAAGCGGCAACCGTACCCGTGTGTCCCATGCTGATCAGTCGTCGTGGGGAAGTGTACTGGGCGATTTTCCGTTGGACAGGGGATGGGCGATTTGATCGCGTTGTCAGTGAACAGGTTGGACCCCCAGGAGCCCTCGCGCAGAGTCTCACCGAACCTACGTTGGTATTCGGGACCGGCTGGTCGTCGATGGAATCGGAGATTCGGGCGGCATTGTCTGCGTCGGTCACCGTGACGGTGGGACCACAGGACCTCTTCAAACCGTCAGCTATTCACGTCGCGCGTATCGGGCTGGCACGACTTCGATGCGGTGAAATTGCCGGAGATCTGGTGAACCCGCTGTATGTCCAGCGGACCGAAGCGGAAATCCAATACGAACGGTCCGGCGGCGTGTCGTCCGTTGCGAGACGCCGACAGCGGGTTGACACCAAAGTGGCCGAGCGACTGGCTCGTGGGCGTCGGCGGTCGGATCGGCGGGATGTGTGAGCCGCTACGGTGATGTCTGAATTTCAGATTCTCCCAGCGACACCGGATATGTTACCGGACATCCTTGCTTTGGAAGAGGCTTGCTTCTCATCCCCGTGGACGCGCAAAATGCTGGAGGCTGAGTTAACGAACAATC
>JANPKE010000218.1:0-6029 GCA_031425875.1 Nitrospirota bacterium | reverse complement strand
TTCCACATAGGCGGCTCCCGGAATCTGCACCTCAGCCTCATTGATCACAGCCGTTCCAACGGTGAAATAGGGATGAAATCCGACTCCGACGGGTGCGGGCTGCTGCCCAACGTTTTTCACGGTGAAGGCGCAGGTGAGCCCGGAGGCACCGAGGTCGTACATCACTGAGATGGCCAATGAAAAGGGATAGCCTCGTCCAGCGTACGTCTCAGCATCGAGGCGAATCTCAAAGGTCACCTTGTTTGCGTGAATATCCTGCACCTGCCACGGCAGACTGCGAACGAACCCATGAATGGCGTTCGGCCCTTCCTTATCGTTGCATTCCAGCTGAAATCGCTGTCCATCGAAGGAGTAGCGCCCTTCTCCGATTCGGCCGGGAAACGGGATGAGCACGTCGCCCTGTCCGCCTCGCTTCCCGCTGCCACCCGAATAGCCCCAGACAATATCGATCTTCTGCCCATCTGCATCGATAAAGAAGTATCGTCGTAACGACGCGCCCCAAGGGGATACCACGGCTCGCTGATTGTGGTACGAGAGGGTGAGTTCTGTGTCTGGCGTCACGAGTGTCATCGTCTGGGTTTTCCGTGCAGGTGCGGTTGTGCCAACGTCGATCTTGGAGGGGAAACTCAGGATGTCCCATCCTGGGTTTCATCCTGACAGAGATCGACCAATACAGCCAACTATCGCACAACACCGTATCGACAGATCTGAGGTTCAGAGGCCAGTAGACCGATCAACTGTTGGAGTGTGGCCAACATGTGGGGTGTCACGAAATGCGCCTGGTCGGCTGCCGGGCTGGCCCATCGTTCGACAAACGCAAAGTCAGTCGGATCGTCATGGTTCTGCAAAAGCTCGTAGCTGAGACATCCAGGTTCCCGGCGAGTCGCATCAACTAAGGCAGTCAGGATCTCCCGCACCTGTCCCACATGGTCGGTCTTGGCCTTGGCACGGGCAATCACACGGAGAGAGCCGTCGACTGTCATGGGATTCGCCATGGTTGGCATCTGTATGCGTGAACGATTACTTCACGAAAGGATTGCCGGATTGTTTCCAGTCGTCAAGGTTCATGATGACCGCAGAGGTCTGCGTGAATCCAAGCTCCCCAAGGGTTTGAGCAGCAAGGGTTGCACGCCGCCCAGCTTGGCACTGGAGCACAATCGGGCGCTCTAGGTCGGCCTTCTCCCTAGATCCGACATGGTTCCAGATTTGGCTGTCGATGACGCCGCGGGGAATGTTGATCGCTCCTGGGACGTGCCCGGCTGCAAACTCCTGAGGCTCACGGACATCGATGATCAATGCTGAACCAGGATTCTCGACAACTTTTCGATACTCCTCCATGCCGATCATCTTCACATGCTTCTGCGCCGCTTCCACTTTCGGTTTCACGACGGGAGGAAAGCTCTGAGAGAAGACCGATGCAGGGAAAGTGAGCGCGGCACTCACAACGACGGCCAGTGGGAGCATGATCAACATACGCATAGGATCTCCTTACAAGACGGTTTGAGGCACGAGTAAAAGAGGAGAGAGTGTAGCGGGATCCTAGCCTCGACTCAAGAGTATGGCTGAGGCTGTGGGATGAAAGAGGAATGCAGCTGGTTAGTAACCATTTTCTTCTCATTATGTATCGGTTTGTGGGCAAATCGCTCATACCTTACCTTGGCTTCAAAGATTTAGATTGATCTTGGACTTCCCAGGGTTTTGTGGACACATCTTTAAGCTCGTTTCGACACGGCTTCAAATGCCTCCGGGCTGACCCCGCTCTGATGGCTGTGTCGACGAATGGGATTATAAAACATTTCGATGTAGTCGTAGATGTCGGCAGTGGCCAGATCCCGAGTCGTGTAGATTCGTTTCTTGATCCGTTCCTTCTTTAAACTGCTAAAGAACGATTCCGCCACGGCGTTATCCCAACAGTTTCCACGTCGGCTCTACTCGGTTCAAGATGATGAGCATGACAGAAGCGTCGCCACGCATCACTGCCAAATTGTGAGCCTTGATCGGAATGAATCAGGGTGTGCGTTGGCTTGCGTCGCCGTACGGCCATAAGGATCGCGTCCAGCACGAGCTCTCGAGCCATCGTGGGTTTTGTTGACCAGCCGACAGTGCGGCGGAAGTACAGGTCCATCACGACGGCCAGATAGAGCCAGCCTTCCCACGTGCGGACATAGGTAATATCGGTGACCCAGGCGGTGTTCGGGCGTGGGACGTTAAACCTCGTTGCAGCGTATGGGGCGTAAGGAGTGACATGGGGCTTCTGGTGTACCGGGGAGCTCGGTAGCCGTATCGGGCTTTGAGGTTATTGGCCCTTATGATCCGAGCAACACGATGCTTGCTACAAGTTTCGCCCGCTTCGCGCAAATCGAGAAAGATCCGTGGGGCACCGTAGACGCCGTGGCTTGCCGTGTAGGCCGCAACAATCAGACCAAGCAACCGCTGATCTTCCCGTGCGCGATCGGAGAGCGGGTTCCATAACCAGGCATAGAATCCACTGCGCGACACGTCGAGGAGGCGGCAGATCATGACCGTATCACACTCTTGTCGATGGGCTTTGATGAAGGTGTGCTTGATTCGAACATTCTGCGATCTGCGTCGATTGCTCATAAGTCCTCCCATGTTCTAACGACCACCAAACTGTGTCCGTTAAAGCCTGGGAAGTTCAACCTCCCACACAACATCGTAAGCAAGACAGCACACTCGCTACACCCACAGAGAAGGCGCCTCGGGCTTAGGTCCCCGGCTAGGCCAAGCAGCTGCTGATCACAGATCTTCTCGACCTCCCCTCATTTAAGGTAGGAAGCCATTGCTCCCACCGAGATCTTGGGAGATACTGGGGCACGATTCAGAAGCGTTGCAATTCCCAAGATACTCAGAAAAGAACCGGAGGGGACATGAAAGAGCGGAAGGGAAAGGGAAGGGGAGAGGATACAGATAAGACAGCCGAGATGCGCGCGGGGAACGACCCCTTTCAACGTCTGCTCGGGCTGATGTTCAAGGCGCACCCGTGGCACGGCGTGTCTATCGGGGAAGAGGCCCCCGATGTGGTCACGGCCTACATTGAAATCGTCCCGACAGACACGGTCAAATACGAAGTGGACAAGAACAGCGGCTTTCTCAAGGTGGACCGGCCGCAGCGGTTTTCAAACTTCTGCCCGGTCTACTATGGGCTCATTCCGCAGACCTACTCAGGAGACCAAGTCGCCGGCATCTTTGCCAAACGAGCTCGCCGCAAGGGCATGGTCGGAGACGGCGATCCACTTGATATTTGTGTGTTGTCGGAAAAGAGCATTCCCCACAGCGACATCCTCCTCACAGCGCTGCCGATCGGTGGGTTGAGCATGGCCGACGGCGGCGAGGCCGACGACAAGATCATCGCCGTGATGCGGGACGATGCCGTGTACGGCGGCTTCACAGACATTTCACAATGTCCGTCGGCACTCATGGATCGCCTTCAGCATTATTTTTTGACCTATAAGAGCGCGCCAGGGACAACACATCACAAAGTAGAAATCACCAGCGTCTATGGACGGGAGGAAGCACGAAAAGTCATCCGTGCCAGTCACGCAGACTATCGCGCGGAGTATCCGGAGTTGGGTTCCTTGTGGCCGAGAAATCTGTAGTGTGCGATTGTCTTCAGCGCCATTCCATTCATGAAACGTTCCGTTTCCGAGTACCAAGGCTGGACGAGGAAAACCGAGAGACAGCCTGCGTGGGGTAATAACACCGCACAGGGACCAGCGATTAAAATCCGGAGATGGTCTGTTCCGGTAATTCACGATTATTGGGAGCGTTGAGAAACTGAATGAGCGCGGTTCGCAGCGTGCGATTGAGGCGTAACCTCGCGTGCAACGGCAGCTGGATAAATTCCACTCCACACTCACGACCCTGCACCCAGGTTACCCGGCCCAGCTCAATGGGTAAGGACGAGGTCTGATCCGGCAAGAGCAGATTCACGCGTACCTTGCTGCCGAGGGCCACTTCACGATCGCACAGGATCGAACAACCATCCATCGAGAGGTTCCGAAGCATCCCCTCACAGATATAGGATTCGCCGCCCATGATGAGCGGAGCATAGAAGGGGAACCGTTTGTAGGTGCGTGTATGAGAAAACTGCGCCATTCCGTCTCCGTGATGGAGACTGATTGTACACAGCTACCATGTGGTGCGGTATCCTACATTGGGAGGGCAGGGAGCAGTAAGAGACGTTATAGGGTGTACGAACGCTTAGGCCACCCGCGAGGTCATAACGTGGATGCCATCCCGAGAAATAGTCAGCCCGCTGTCTCAAACAGCGGTAGTCGTCAGACCCGGCGGTTCAGAATATGGCGGCCAGATTTCCGGTGACAAGACGGAGACGACGCGGCTTTAAGCGAGTCGTCCTGAATTGACGGGGCACGTACTCCCTATGCCATGGTGAGCACTATGCACCACACCTCCAATAGAGACTTCACTAGAGCCATACATCCTTACCTAAAAACATAAAACTAGGCCATTAAGCACTAATCACTGCCTCACATTCAATGTTATGTATCACGATGAGACGTTAGACGGAGATTCTGAGTGCTAAGTAGAAAAAATCAAGTAATTTGACGAGAGCCATAGTGCCTCTTTGTCGTATAAGCTAGAGCCGTCCGTATCGAGTTTCGTCTCAACTACACGGCAGGAGTCCATCCATCACCAATTACCATGATTCCAAATAGGGCCATTCATGCCTGCTGGGGTAGGAGCCTGCCGTATCGTGGCCATGTGCTTCAGGAAGACAAGATCTTAATGATGTTATTTCACTAATCCACACCGGGGAGGTGCTTGTGGAAACCGTGAACGAAATGGTGGGAGCAAGTCCCGCCATCTGCGCAGTCTTTGACTTGGTTCGGAAGATGGCGACCACTGAGATGCCGGTGCTGATCACCGGCGAGACAGGCACGGGCAAGGAATTGACTGCGCAAGCGATCCATGAGCGAAGCCTCAGGAGGCACGGGCCGTTCGTGCCGATCAACTGCGGAGCCATCCCGGAGACATTATTGGAATCGGAATTATTCGGTCATGAACGCGGCGCCTTCACAGGAGCCGTCCAACAAAAGAAGGGCAAACTGGAAGCGGCGGTCGGCGGGACATTGTTTCTCGATGAGGTCGGCGATCTGCTGCCCACCCTACAGGTCAAACTGCTTCGTTTTTTACAGGAGGGTACCTTCGAGCGAGTCGGGGGGCAAGAGACGCTCCATGTCGATGCGCGTGTCCTTGCTGCGACCAATGTCGATCTGAAAACGGCAATCGACAAAAACCTCTTTCGGGAGGACCTCTATTATCGGCTTGGCGTGTTGCACATTCATCTGCCGCCTCTGCGGGACCGGGGTGAGGACACCTTGCTCATGGCAATGGTCTTTCTCAAGCAGGCCGCCGAGACTTCTCGCAAGCCGATTCGAGGCTATACGGCCCAAGCCATTGATGTACTGCGTAGCTATTCCTGGCCAGGAAATGTGCGGGAGCTCAGCAATCGGGTCCGACGCGCCGTCGTCATGGGGGACGGAATGGAGATTACTCCTCAAGATTTAGATCTGGCCAGCGAAGAACTCCAAACGACGGACACACTGGATTCCCTGCGGGCCGCTCACCGACGGATTGAGTCGGAGTTGCTGGTAAAGGCGATCAGCATGCATCATGGGAATTTAACCAGGGCTGCCAGAGACTTGGAGGTGAGCCGCTCGACGTTGTATCGCAAACTACGGGCCTATGGGCTTGAAAAGTATGTACCCGCCGCCACTCCGAATTCTCCCGGTTCCAGAACCAAGTCCAAGAAGTCGGCGACACTCGCCGCGCAGGAGAACAGGTGTGGTGAATCGCCTGAATCTGCTCCGGTGGGTACCCCCTTGGAAGCGGTGCATCAGCTCTCTTAACCACCTCGGAGAGCTGTTTCGTTACAAAAGAATCGCCTTACCCGAGTATGTCTACGCACCAACTATCGAGGGGAGGTTTGACTCATTCACAATTCCAGACGGCGATCAGCCCAATTCCCTATGTCTTCTATGCGAGAC
>JANPKE010000217.1:0-7820 GCA_031425875.1 Nitrospirota bacterium | reverse complement strand
CGATCCCAGGAGGCGCTGGCGAGGCGTTTGCCATCGGGAGAAAAGGTGATACAACGCACACCGCTACTATGGCCTTTAAGGGTTCGGAAGTTGCGGCCGGTGGATAGATCCCAAAACTTGATGGTCTCGTCGTCGCTCGCGCTGACCAAGACTTTCCCATCCGGCGACACAGCGAGACTGCGGACCCAGCCCTTGTGGCCGGTGAGGGATTTCTTCTCAACGACGCTCGGCATCTCGAACAGCTTGATCGTGGTATCCCGGCTGCCGGTGATCAGGAGTTTTGCGTCCGGAGTAAAGGTCATGGCTCCGACCCAGTAGTCCATCGGTTTTTGGAACCCGCCGTCATCCTCGATATAGTAGCCGCGGGTCTCGGTGGAATCTTCCTGGCTTTTCCGCCAATGGCCGTCGTGGAGAATTGTTTCCTCGCCGCTGGGGAGCACTTCCCACATCTTGATTTTTCCGATATCGGTTCCGCTGGCCAGATGAATGCCGTCTGGAGAGAAGGCCACACAGACCGACCAGTGATGGTCGTACTCATCCTTCCCGAGCAACGTCATCAGCTCGGTTCCAGTGGTGACTTCCCAAATCTTGATGTCTTTGTTATAGCTGCCACGCGCGAGCATGAGCCCATCCGGCGAGAGAGAAAGGCTGCAGACGTTATGATCGTACCGTGAGAACAAGAGCTTCATGGGCTCGCCGGTCCTGCCGTTCCACAACCGGATGGTGCGGTCCTCACTCCCGGTGGCCAGGGTCTGTCCGTCCGGTGTGAAGACAATGGCCCGAATATCATGGGTGTGGCCGCGCAGGGAACGCAGGAGCCGACCGGTTTCGATGTCCCACATGCGCACGAGGCGTTCGGCGCCGCCACTGGCCAGAGTTGATCCATCAGGGGAAAAAGCAACCACCCAGACTCCGTGCGAATGGCCGCGGAACGTGTTCACTTCCCGACAGTCGGCTTCCCAGAAGTCCAAAAAGTCGATGGGAGGTGTTGATGCGGCGATTATCTCTGATGAGACGCCCGGGAGTGGTGGAGTCATTGTCGGTTCCGGCATGTGCAGCGTTTTCTTGGCCGTCTAGTCCTTGATTGGTCAACAGGCCAGCCAGTATAATTCTGTCGGTCGTTCGGATCGTAAGAGATGCCTCGCGGCCAAGTCAAGCCGGCTCCCAGTGGCCATGTCGTCCATGGGTTGCTGTGCACCGTGTTTCTTACTGTTCCCTCCTAAGCCGCTGAGGATTGTTTTCATGGAAATCAGATTTCAACCAGCTTTGCTCCAGGAAGTCATCGATTCGTTCGTTGAAAAGACGGAACGAGAAGGGGATCCCACTTACTACAAGGAATTCCATGAGTATGCCGACCCGATTTACGAGAAATACATGCTCGAAGACCGGGAGGCGGAGTTCAAAAAATTGTATCAATATCTCTTCGGCATCTGGGGGTTTTCCGATATCGTCCGCGATTCATTCAACGAGTATCCGCTGTTGAAGGAGAAGGTGGGAATTGTCCTGGTCAAAGGCGTGCTGAAGGAAGATCAGGAAGGCGTCGATATTCTACGTAAATGGGGGTCTGTCGAAAAGGACTTGGCGAAGGAGTTTGAGGAGAGGGGTCTGAAAGGCGTTGGAATTAAGCTGATTCCCCGCCGCTTTTACGACCCGGCATTGACCCGCTATTGCCGCCATGAGTTGATGCACATCTCCGACATGATCGACTCGGTGTTCGGCTACGACCCCGATACCAAGCTGGGGCAGAACCCCGGCGAAGAGACGCTCATCTTACAGCGCTATCGAGTGCTCTGGAGTTTGAGCGTCGATAGTCGACTGGTCGGGGCAGGCAAGGAGCCGATGCTGAGTAAGGAGGATCGCTTCAAGGAATTTCGGTCGTGGTACCGAAAAATTCCGCCTCCTCAACTGAAGTCGGTGTTTGAGGGGCTGTGGCAGACTTCGTACTTCACCCATTCAGAGCTGATTGAGATGGCCGCCGACACGCTCCGTGTGATGGATCGGGCTGTGGATGTGGAAGGTGGTGAAGTTCCTGAGACCGAAAACAAAATCATGCTCATGCCCGGGTTTCCGTGCCCGCTGTGTCGGTTCCCCACCTATTCGTGGGTCGAGGATATGGGGACGAAGGTGGAACCCTACGTGCTCGACTTCATCCGCGAGAATCATCCGGGATGGGACGTGGATTTCGGAGCCTGTGATCGTTGTGTTGAGGTGTATAAGTTGCGCGCCGACGGCGTCATGTAACGGCATACGGATAAGGCTGAGGTTGAGGCCAAGGATTCACGAGATCCAGATTTTACCTCAACCTTACCCTCGACCTTGATCTTCTCTGTCATGGCAACTAACCCTTCATACGGTCGGTGGGATTTCCTGAAAGACTCCGTTATTTCTACGGTCAAAGCCGCACGTGAACTCGTCCAACAGGCGGAGGGTGTTCCACCGGAGCCGCCGCCTCCCCCGATGCGTATGGACTGGCTGCGTCCCCCTGGTGCGGTGGAAGAACCGCTTTTCCTTGAACGTTGTACGAAGTGCAATGATTGTGTCACGGCCTGTCCACCAGGCGCGATCACGACCCATCCGCAGGACGGGACACCCGTTCTTTTCGCCGATCAGTCGCCCTGCCTGTTATGTGAGGATCTTCCTTGCATTACAGCTTGTGGGACAGAGGCGCTCCTTCCGGTCGAGGGGATCAACCATGTCAGAATGGGAATCGCGACAGTGTCGCATCGACTCTGCACGGCTGGCCAAGGCTGCCATGCCTGTGTCTCGAAGTGTCCGACGGATGCCCTTTCGATGGACGTTGCGTCCCTGCATCTCTCCGTGGTGAAGGAAGCCTGTGTTGGCTGTGGAATGTGTGAAATGGTCTGTAGAACCGTCAATGACCATGTCGCAATTTGTGTGGTACCGTCGAGGCAGCTAGCAGGATGTTGAAAAAGGCCGCCAGCTTTATTCTCGCATCGCTCAGAAGCTCAACGTACGGCCTGGGCCAACGCATGTTCATATAGGCGATGGGTGGGCGGGTGAAAACAGTTTAGGATTCGCCTCCTCGCTCACTGCGGCCTCGCTGACGGTCTTTTTGAACATCCTGGTTGGTGTTTCTGGTACTGTCTGCTAGAAGGGATCGAATGATGATTGCGCCACATCCTGCGATGTTGCGTGGAAGAAAATTACTATTCACAAGACCGAACCAGTTCACCCTTGACTTCGCACGGGCCTTTTCATATACATACGAGGTCCTGCTACCCGGCCTTGGGGGCTACGGTGGTAGGGTGAGCTAAGGTGGTCGGGAGGCAATTTGTATGACGAGTCAACAGCCGATGCAAGGCGTATCTGCATCTGCCACCGCCACGCTGCCGAGTCCTGTGTCCATCAAGGACTCCCCCGCCGTCGAACGTGCGCTTAATCGCAGTAAAATCTATTTATTGGTCTCCTGGAGCCTCCTGTACCCCGAAGATGAGGAATTTCTTGATTACCTCCGGTGCGGCGAGTTTGTGGAGGATGGCCGGGGTGCCCTTGATGCTTTAGAGATTGCCCTCGGCACCGAGGGGGGCGAGCGAGCCAAGAAGAAATTGACTTCGCTGAGGACGCAGTTGGCCCTGGTTGAGAATCTGATTGCCTCCGAGTGTGTCAACTGGCAGCTCAGCGATCTCCAGTCAGAACATCGCCGGGTGTTCAGCAACGTGATTACACTCGATTGCCCTCCCTACGAAACCCTGTTTGGGAATGACCACGTGTTCGCTCAATCCCATGTGATGGGCGACATCTCCGGATTCTACAAAGCCTTTGGAGTTGAGTTGTCGAAAGACATCCATGAACGGCTTGATCACCTCAGTGTCGAGTTTGAGTTCATGCACTTTCTCGCGTACAAGGAATCCTACTCGCTCTGCCACGACGGGCCGGAGAAGACGCAGATCGTGGTTGACGCACAGAAGAAGTTTGTCAAAAATCATATCGGTCGATGGGTACCGCTGTTCTGTCGCATGTTGACCAAAAAGGCGGACTCGGGTCTCTTTAAATTGGTGGCCGATATGGCCGCGGATTGGATGGATTTCGAGACGGCCTTCTTGGGCGTGACCCCTCAGCCCTACACGGAAACCGACTATCGTCCGGCGACATTCAGTTCCCCTGAAGGCCAAACGTATGAATGCGGTGCGCAAGACCAGGGAAACGAGTTGACCATGTTGTTGAACGAAGTTGGTGCACAGTCCTTTATGGATGTGAAAGAGAAAGACAAGGAGAATGAGGAGGGGCGACCTTCCGGAACGGCGTGAGTAAGTGTGGTAACGGTTCGAGCGCGAACACAGTCTTTACACTAATTCAGAGGAGGGAGTGCACTATGAGGGTAGCGCAGACGACCAACAAGAAATTGGTGTTTGCCATTCTTCTCTCCGCCCTCACTGTCGGCCTGATGCTGACATTGGGGCGAGTACCACTGGCCGTCAGTCAACCGGTGACGATACCGGCGAAGACGGTGAAGGGCCCGATTCCCATGGATGGCGCCAACCCCATGTGGGAAAGTGTTCCGGGCGTTGTCATTCCTTTGAGCGGTCAGCTCATCACGACACCGATGCACCCGAATATCTCGGTGAAGTCGGTGTTCGTCAAGGCGATGACCAACGGCAAGGATATTGGGATGCGGCTGGAGTGGATTGATCAAACGAAGAATGACACGGCGATCGGCCCACAAGACTTCCGGGACCAAGTTGCGGTGATGTTTCCGGTGAACACAGCCGGCGCTCCGCCATTTCAGTGCATGGGACAGTCCGGTGGGACGACCAACATCTGGAGGTGGAATGCGGAATGGCAGAAGGACCTCGGCAAGGACAGTGCGGGAATGTGGGATGTCGACGATCAGTATCCTGGAATTTTCTGGGATTATTACTTTGAAGAGCCGGCGGGGGGCGTCACCTACCCAGACCGTATTGGTCGGAGCTTGGGACCGTTCAACTCTGGTATCTGGTCTGGGAATATCATGTCTGATCCGACACTTCGCGTGAGTTCCGTTGAAGATTTGAGCGCGAACGGCTTTAGCACCCTCACGACGCAAGCTCATCAGGACGTTATTGGGAATGGTGTCTGGGAACCGTCAGGGTCTGTTAAGGGCGGAGCCTATTCCGGTCCGACATGGCGGGTGGTCGTGAAGCGGACATTGGAAAGCGGCGATGCGAACGATGTCCAGTTCAAGGCAGGCATGTCGGTGCCGATCGCCTTTGCGGTGTGGGATGGTGCCAACATCGAACGGAACGGCATGAAGTCGCTGTCGACCTGGTTCACGTTGAAGCTGTAGCGGCCGGAGCGGCAAGTAACAGCCGCGACGTCGCGTAACTTTTAAAAGGCCTCGGATCGGAATCCCAGTAAGTGAGGGAGCGGTTCGAGGCCTTTTTTCTTGAAGATTCCTGGCCCTGGCGTCAGTCTCGCTACGTCTGCGGGATTGCATTTACCGAAGCGCGGAGGGTATAAGAGAAGATGGTCTCGAACTCACTGATTTTCAAGCACAAAAGGACCAGTGTCGCATGAAAGTCTCGCTGCTTTTCCCCCCAACCTGGCATCCATCTCAACCCTACCTCAGTTTGCCGTCTCTGACCGGGTTTTTGCGCCAGGGTGGGGTGTCTGACGTCTCGCAGCGCGACCTGGGAATCGAATTGTTGGATACGGTGCTGACCAGAGAGTATGCGGCTGAAGTCTACCAGCAGTTGATCGCCAAGCAGCGCGAACTTGAGCGGACTCAGACCGGGGAGACGGGTTCTGGAAGTCGCGAGCATTACGCGAAGGTGACCGATTCGCTTGATCGGTTCTCCTATCTCGTCGATCGGATTGAGCTCGCCAAGGACACATTGCGCAGCGAAGGATTTTACGATCCTGACGCCTATCGAGCGAGCTTATTCATGATCGACAAATGGTTGGAAGTTGTTTCCTCTGTGTATTTCCCGACCCGACTCACGGTTGTGGATAATCAATTTGGGAACTACTCCATCTATTCCTCGAAAGATCTGATGAAGGTCATTCGTGACGAAGGACAGAATCCTTATCTGAGCCTCTTCCGGGATCGGTTCATTCCCTCGATCGTGAATGACCGTCCTGATCTCATCGGAGTCTCGATTACGGCCACGTCTCAGATCATCCCTGGCCTCACCCTCTGTCGGCTGATCAAGGAGGCTGCCCCGGATCTTCACGTGACTATTGGCGGCAGTATCTTCACCCGTCTCGTGGACAACATCCGTCGCTGCCCGAGCCTCTTCGAATTAACCGACGACATCGTCGTGTTTGAGGGCGAAACGGCCTTGCTGGAATTGGTCAATCAGCTGGCGGGTAAGAAGGACTACAGTAAGGTGCCCAACCTGATCTATCGGCAGAATGGCAAGATTACGGTCAATCAACCGTTCTATTCGGAAAATGTCAATCAACTTCCAGCGCCGAATTATGATGGATTCCCGCTGGATCGCTATTTGTCGCCGGAGCCGGTATTGCCGGTCCAGTTTTCGCGAGGCTGTTACTACAAGGATTGTGCGTTCTGTGCACTGACCCTGGACCATCAGAATTTTAGACAGAAAGACCCTGGTCGGACGGTCGAGGAGCTGCAATGGCTAAAGCAACGCTATGGGGCGCGCCATTTCTTTTTTACCGACGAATGCTTTGCGCTGGCGCCGACAAGGCGGTTGTGCCAGCAGCTGATCGAGAAACAGCTTAGTATCAAATGGACCTGCGAGATGCGGTTCGAGAAAAATCTCTCACGCGAGTTGCTGGCGTCCATGCGGGATGCCGGGTGTTTGAAGATCGTCTTCGGGTTGGAGTCCTTCAATCAGCGCATCATGGATTTCATGAAGAAGGGGATCAAGCAAGAATGGGTCCGGCGTATCGCGGGCGACTGTGTGGATCTCGGTATTGCGGTGCATTGTTACATCATCGTTGGGTTCCCCACGGAAAAAGAAGAAGAAGCCCTCGAAACCATGAATTTCATCGTCGAAAACAAGAAGCTCCACGAGTCGTATGGATTTTCTTGCCAGCCCTGCCTATTTGACCTGGAAAAAGAAGCGCCTATTATGAATGATCCCGGCGGGTATGGGATTCGACGAATCATGCGTCCGTCGGCGGAGGACCTGAGCCTCGGGTTTTTCTATGAAGTGCAGGAAGGCATGACTCCCGATGAGGCCGAGCGACTGTATCAGTATGTTTATGGGCGGATCAGTGAAGTCGTGTGCGAGCTTCCCTTCAACTATGCGATGGCCGATGGGTTACTGTACATCTCAAGGGCGAAGGAAGGAGCCGGACAGGCGTCGGTGGCGGCACATTGACCGCGTTTTTTTGCGACAGTTATAATGTCAGCCCTAATGGGGATGGATGGTCATGAAGGTAGCAACTCTCAGCGAACGGGTAACGGGAAAAGTGTCGGACTTTGGTCCACTGTTTGAGTATACCGTCAAGCTCGTGCTCCTCACCTCTTTTCTTGAGTTGGTTCTCTATCGTCTGGTCTCCCGTCTCGGGATGCATCTCAGCAAGCTGGCGGCAAATCACCCGTGGATCACCCCCACATTCACCGCCCTAACCGAGGTGGGCACGTGGCTGCTCAATATCGTCGCCGTGTTGTTATTTTTGGCGCTGACATTGGCTCTGATCAATCGCTGGGGAGGGCCTAAAACAAGCCAGCTCAGCAAACTGGGCAGTGCAGGGGCGGCACTCTTGTTGCTGTTGACGATTGTGTTTCTCGTTGTACAGCCCGGCATGCTGGGCGCAATCATCTACAACGGGTTGACGCTACTGGTGCTGACGGCGTTTGTGTCGGAATACGTGATGACCCATCGGGAGCCGGCACAACGTATGCTGGC
>JANPKE010000216.1:0-7154 GCA_031425875.1 Nitrospirota bacterium | reverse complement strand
ACTGAAATCCCTGGTACCGCTGTGGGTGATGAGACGGTACTCATCGGGCATCAGGGAAATGAGGAAATTACGGCCTCCGAGATTGCCAAGTGGACGGATACAATTCCCTACGAAGTCCTGTGCGCAATCAGCCCCCAGATTCCTAGACTCTACCTCTCCTCCTGAGTCCTTTCTCTGGATCTGTTCGCTATCTAAGTCAAAGAGAGATAAGAGGTGAGATACAGGGCCTTTGGTTAGAACCCGATGCGGACGGAAAGCCCACCTGCGTGCGCAGTATTTTCGTAAAACCCATTGACCCCTGCTCGAATCCCAGTATTCCCCTCGACAGTTCTTGGTTCGTAGAGTGAGACCTGGTACGACAGGTCCACACCGATGGTTTTTGCCTTTATTGAGCCGATTCCAAGATTTCCGCATGCCACTAAGCCAAAGAGCGATCCGTTTCCCTTACAGAGGAAACCAACTCCCGTTGAAATAATATGAAGGTCCGCTGATGGAACTGCCGGATTGTAGGTGGGGTCTGGGACCTGTGTTTGCAGATTCGAATAGCCGCCTCGTACGGCTACCTCCCACCCTGGCAGTCGATCCATCTCTAGCCATCGATACTCAGTGCCAACTAAAACGGCATAGGTGCTTTTCCAATTTTGTGGTTGTTCAAGAATGACCGTTCCATCACGTCGTCGAAGATCTAAGTTTCTGACCGATTTCCAGCCTATATAGTCGACATTCAGTTCGAGTTTCCACTCGCGTTCAGCATTCCGGACTGGCCACACTGCGATACCACCAGTGATGACTTGAGGCAGCACCAAGGTTGTCGTCGTGTCTTGAACCTTCACGCCGTTGGCCAACTGTACTCCATCCAAATGAAGCGTAGCCTGACTTCGGTAGATAACGGCAACATTCACAATCGGTAATCCATCTGCGTTCCGCAATGCGGTATATAACGTGCCGATGTTAAAGCCAAGTGCGGTATCTTTTCCATTCACCTCAACCTTATTCCCAGGGGGGAGGATTCGTTGGAATTCGGCATGGCCCTCTCCGAACAGACCAGAAAAGGTGTAGATGTCGATCCCTGCTCCAATCGAGAAATCCGGAAGAAGCTGATACGCGAACGTCGGCTTGATATCGAACAACGGCAATGCACTGAATGTCGTGGTTGCACTAAAAGGACTCGTACTTGGCCACCTCGTCGCTGAACCAAACGGGGTTGTGACCCCTACCCCTACCGTGAGCTTATCAAGCAGAGGGATACCAAGGCCTTGGAGATTTGCCGTCACATAGGTATGGGCGGGGGGAGGCCACGCGACGACGCCATCGTGATCACCAGCCGTCGTGGTACCGTCTGGACTTCTATGGTCGAGCGGCCCGCCGGCAAGGAGTCCCCCCGCCATGATTTGCAGACCACGAAGCTGAGTCATCCCAGCCGGGTTGTAATGCAAGGCAGACGGATTGTCGGCCTGGGCAGCGAAGGCATTGCCCATCCCAGACGCAGCTGCTCCCTGTCCTTGGATGCGGGGAACCTGAGCAAATGTCGGTGAGGAACACCAGGTGGTGGTGACAAGAATCAACAGCAGCGAGAACCCGCATATGATGGAAGGTCTAGATATGCACTGACGTTGAGTCCTCAGGACAAGCCCGCAGTTGTACTGACCTAGCATACAGTGACGGTCATGCACGTCGGAACCACCGATCCATGGTTTGTTGAAGTTGGCCTGCGTCGAACGGTTTGAGCAGGTAGGCTTGAGCGCCCAACCCGATAGCCCTCACGGCAAGTTCCTGAGATCCCGACGCCGTAATCATGATAATCGGAAGGCGTTGATTCGTCAGACGCACCCGTCGTAGCACTTCCAGACCGTCGATCTGACCGATTCCGATGTCGAGAATCATCCCATCGAACTCTCGTGACTCAAGAAGTGCCAGCGCGTGGTGGCCATCAAACGCCGAGAACGTCTGATAGTCTCCAGCCTTCAGTCGGTCATGAAGCAGTTGCTGAATGTCGGTATCATCATCCACGACTAAGATGTGTTGCCCCATGAGACGAGACTCACGCAACGGAAGGGCCTTCATGGCGTGGATCGGGATTGTGAAGGACAGTTCTGCGCCACCCTCCGGACGATTACCGGCCGCTACCTCTCCTCCTTGCAGCTCCACCAGTGTTTTCACGATTGATAGTCCCAATCCCAACCCTTTGGGGGCTGTGCGCTGCCCTTGCTGGATGCGAAAGAATGGGTCGAAAATCTTATCAAGGTATTCCGGGGCAATACCGGGGCCTGTGTCGCGAACCAGAACCGTTGCCGTACGGTGATTCGGCAACTCGCAGGCGACCGACACAGTTCCACCCGGCGGGGTAAACTTGATGGCATTTTGCACCAGATTGACGACCGTCTGAATCAACCGATCGCGATCCGCCCAGACGACCACTTC
This sequence comes from Nitrospirota bacterium, assembly GCA_031425875.1. Lineage (GTDB taxonomy): Bacteria > Nitrospirota > Nitrospiria > Nitrospirales > Nitrospiraceae > Nitrospira_D. Next base: position 4,733 of record JANPKE010000216.1, on the reverse strand, counting down.
AGTGCCGGCACAACGGAATTCCAGTGATTGCTGTTTTGCCTGGGCCAATGGCTTCAGTTGCTCGATCACGTCTGCGAGACAGGGTTCGATCTCGACATCGGCCGGATGCACCTCCAAACGCCCCGTCTCGATACGAGTACGATCAAGGAGATCCTCAATCATCCGAACCAGCCGATCTGAATTGTCCGACATGCGCACGAGATAGCGCTGCTGCTTCTCGTTCAGCGGTCCGGTCAGTCCGTCCAGCAGATTTTGAATGAATCCCTTGATGGACGTGAGTGGTGTTCTGAGTTCATGGGACACATGGGAGAGGAATTGCGCACGCAAACGGTCGGCCCGTTCAAGGGCTTCGGTTCGCTCTTTGACTTTGACCTCCAACCCCTGATTCCACTCTTCGATCTGCTGGTAGGCCGAGGCATTATCCAGCGCGATGGAGACTTGACTCGCGACCGTCATCATCAGCTCCAAATCGTCTTCCGTCACGCTTTGATTGTGCGAGCGATCCACCGTCAACATGCCCCAGATACGGTCTTTGGTCTTAATGGGAACCACAACCAAGGCTTTGGTCCCGCTCAATTCGGCTAAGCGCTGATTGAGGGGATGGAGGCTGTGCCGTATCGACTCGATGTCCTTGACCAACAGTGGACGTCCTTGAAGGACCACCGTCCCCTCGGGACCCTCACGATCGGTGATCGGAAACCGGCAGGACTGGGCGAACGTTTCAACCTCTGGAGGCGCGCCAATCAGACGGATATGTTGGACGGTGTTCTCACAAGGATCAAACATGGACACCATGGCACTGTTGTAGTTGAGCTCGTGCGTCAGGGCTTCCAACACCTGGTGCAAGAGCGCATCCCGTTCGAAGGTCGAGCCGAATGAGAGCCCCGCTCGATGAAGCGCCGTCAGTTGCGCCACTTTCCGACGCAACTCCACCCGCATTTGCTCTTGCTCCAAATAGGCCTCTCGCAATTCCTCGTGACGAGACTCGACGAAGATAATCTGCTCTTGGATCAAAGCCTCGCGTCGTTCGCTCTCACGAAGCAGCCGTCGATTGACCATGATGCCAACGGCGAGGATCGGGCAGAGTCCGACCAACAACACCTCGCCGAGGCTCACTGCCGGATTCAAGACACCAGCTCCCGCCATGAGAGCAAGCCCCACCACCCCTCCCCATAAGAACCAGGCAAAACTCTGTTGAGCCTGGGGCAAGGACTCAACGCGGGCCGCTGCCGAAGCGTGTGCGCCCGGGGCATTTTCTACGCTGGCAACTGACTCACTGCTTAGTCGAGTCGGACGTGTCTGCTCAAGAGGTGCGGTCGCTCGCCAGAATCGCTTCCGATACCGGCTCTCTTCCTGCCATCGAATTGTCCACTGACACCATTCATCATCATTGCCGATACAGGACGTCTCGATCGCTTCAGCCTGAGAGAGGCCGTGGATGCGATGGGCCATGGCAACCATGATGCCTTGTGCAGATTGACACACCAGGCAGGCACATCGCCTGCGGTACGATCCGAACTGCCGAAGCGTCCGGTCGGTAAACCGCATCCCCACAGCAGCCGTGCTGCTCGTGACTTCCACCACGCGGAACTCCACGGACCCAGACGTAAACTTATTCCCAAAGTAGGGAAACATCGTGTAGATCTGCGACAGCGAAAAGGGGCGGGTCAGGGCCAGCATGATGGGCGAGACCTTTTCCGCCCCTGCTTTAAACGCAAAGCGGGTATCGCCCGAGATCTGTTCACAAAACTCATAGAGATACGAGGTAAATTCGTACGAGTAGCTGTTCCACGGGTTCTTCAACAACTCCGGAGTCACATGATAGATGGGATCCTTGATGCGATCATTTAAGAGGCCGCACAACTTCACGACCGCTTCTTTTCCTGCCGAGGCTCCTCCCACAGACGTCACTAACTTCTCTAAAAAGACCGTCACCGCCCTGATGCTGACGCCGCCAAGGTCTCGGATCGTCTGACCCTGTTCATCCAACCCGAACGGGCGAAACACCATGGCGCCCTGCTCAAGAATGGTTCGATCTTTTGGTAAGAGTTTGATGTTCGGGAAAGACTTGGCCTCGACAATGTCGAGCGTGCTGCTTGTCATGGCGTCATCCCCTCAGACAACAGGTCCATGGGACGGAACTGCTCGCAGTGTTGAGCGCAATCAGCCGGTACGGCGGCCGAGGGATCGCACAGAGCCGGGGGTGTTGATCACCTGCTCAGTTCACCTACGGGAATAGCACGTATGGCTCGCGGAGTATATCGACGACCGCGTGAGCTTTGCAATACGAAGGTTGAGCCCCTTCCCTCTGTGGGGAGAAGCCGGTCAAAAGGTGGGACTGTCTGTGAGGGAACTACCTGAGGGGCTGACCCTCTCGGCTCGCGGGACACGTGTATCGGCAGAGTGCCGAAGGAGGCGCGCTGCTATTGTCTCACTGACCGCTTAAGCTTTTTTTCAACGCTGGCCACCTTGCTCTGGAGACGTCCGGAATGGCCCTTTCGGTAATCAACTTTGATCGTGCAGGAAATGCGGTTGCAATCCTTTTTCATCCGCTCATAGCATCGCTGCACCACCGAGAAGACTTCCTCCCATTCGCCTTCTAAGACCGTGCCCATCGGGTTCAGTCGATACGCGACCCCACTCTTATCAATAATATCGAGAGAACGGGCCACATATTTCCCAACACTCTCGCCCTTTCCCAACGGCGACATGCTGAACTCCAGTAGGATCATCGTGTCTCCTATTGCTGCGTGGCATCAGGTTGTGCATTCGCCACCGCCTGAGCCCGCCTTTCCAACCAGACCGTGGGGTATCGCACCTTGCCGAGGAAACGAAAACCGTCTAACGCCTCGCGCAGGAGTGCCCGCCGCTTCTCGGCATCCGGCTCATTCGCCTTGGCCTGTTCACGTAATTTCCCAAGCCACTCGACGAAATCAATGAATTCTGCATCGAGGATCTGTTCCAAATCCTCTTTTATGAACCCGGAAAGAGCCGGTGCCACTCCGCTTGTACTGATCGCGACTCGCACATGACCCACTGCCACGACGGCGGGCATCGTGACGCTGCTTGCCTCTGGGTAATCTACTGACCAAAGCAGCACACCCTTTTCTCTGGCTTGAGCCACCAACATTTGAGCAAAGTCACGATCGCCTCGAAGGGTATTGAGAATGAGAATGACGTGTTCGAGATCCGTGTCGCGAAAATGTCGCCCACGATGGATAATCTTACCCGACGCCGCCAACAGGCGTAACGGTTCATTCAGCGTGGGACTGATCACCGTGACCCGCGCGCCGGACTCGAGCAGGCGCTGGGATTTTTCCGATGCCTCCTCATCGCCACCGATCACCAGAACCGGCCAGCTTCTTACATCCAAGACCAAGGGAAAACCAGGATTGGCAACCATGACATGACTCCCGTTTCGACCGAATGGCTCAGTATCTGAGAATGAACCTCCATCATGCAAGTGGGATTTCAGAAATCTACAGCCCATTTCCACTTTTGGTCAGTCCGTCGCTATAATGCAGCACACTCGAATGGCTAGAATGACGTCGTGCGCGATGTTGGAAGACTTCCTGGAGGGGCGGTTGCGGATCGATTGGCTGCTGACGAGTACTTCAACCGTACGCGCTAGGTGTCAGCCGGATCTGCATCCAGCTCCATATTCCAATAGAGATAATCACGCCAGCTTTCCGGCGTATTGCGAATGCCGATGGTAATGGTAATGACGGGGCTCCACCGAGGTTTCACCGGCCGCTTTTTCAACTTCATGCTGGCTTCTTCCGGCGTACGCCCGCTCTTCCGATTGTTGCAGCGCCAGCACGCAGTGACGATGTTTTCCCACGTCTTTTTTCCACCTTTGGCGATGGGCACGACATGATCAAATGTCAGTTCTTCAGTCCGAAATCTGTGATTGCAGTATTGGCAGCAGTACCCGTCTCGCGTAAAAATGTTGATGCGGGAAAACTTGACGGCGCGATGACTGTCCTTCAACTTCACCAGTCTCAGCAGTCGCATCACCGAGGGAAGCTTGATCGACAGAGAAATCCCATGGATTTCCCTATCGTAGACCTCCAAGACTTCGACTTTTCCTTGCCAGAGGAGCGCGATCGCTTTTTGCCAATGCACAACCCTGAGGGGTTCATAGGTCGCGTTGAGCAGGAGGGTCATTTCCATAGAAGAACCTCATCCCCAATCGGGCCTCCAGGTGAGTCACGGAGTTTATCCGAGGGGTATTGCTACTCGCAGCTATTTCTATGCCATAAGGTAGCGCTGAAATCAAGCAAGCGCCCTTCTGATGCCCCATACAGCAGACAGAGCGAGAGATGACGATTATGAACGATTTCGTGAGAGTGGCCTTCGCGCACGAGATTCCACCCGGTACAGGACGAACGGTTGAAGTCGATGGAATCTGGATTGCGGTCTTCAACGTGGACGGAACTTTTTACGCGATCGATAACACCTGCCCCCACGCGGGCGGCCCGCTCGGAGAAGGAAAACTGTGCGAGGCGGTTGTCGAATGTCCCTGGCATGGCTGGAAATTCAGCGTCATGTCAGGAGAACGCGTCGGCAATCCGAATTTTCAGGTTGTGCGCTGCGAGGTTAGGATCCAAGAGGATGAAGTTCAGATCGCCATCCCACCGACACTCAGAGAACCGGTCTAACTTTTTTTGACGGACCAGGCGGTGAAGGCACCGTTCCTTCCTCGACATCGGGCGCTTTGGGCGTTACTCCAT
>JANPKE010000215.1:0-2109 GCA_031425875.1 Nitrospirota bacterium | reverse complement strand
TCTCGACACAGTAACAGCCTCCCTCGCAGCACATGGTAGAGGAACGGCAGCGGCGCCTCATTGAGCACCCGAATATCAACCGGAAATCCCACAGCGGCTGAGAGCGTTACTGAGAGAGCATCCATCATGTTCATCTGCTGTGCAACCATCAGATCATCAAGAAAAATCCCAACATCCACGTCATGAACCCTGTCGGACTCAAGCACCGACCCATACACATAGGCAAAGCGCAGCCCCGATGTCTTGGCCAATTCAACACGGAGCTTCGCCAGCACATCTTCTCGCTGCTCTGGACGAATGGTATGAAGGGCTGTCTTCATGATGTCCCTGACTGCACCCGACGCGCACCTTTCATTGACGCTATCTTACACCGTCACTATCATGAGGACAAGAAACCCTGATCAGCATGGAGAAAACCAGCATCTCAGGAAAGGACTCGCCTCCGGTCGCGATTCTGTCAGTGCTATGACTTGTAGTGGGGGTTTAATGTCGACAAGCATAGGTCGCTAAACAAGCACGCGTACGCATGCGACGAGATATCACGACCTTCAGCCGATCATGCAGTGTGTAGCTACACCACTAGTCTGTGGCCATAGCCGTTTTCAACGACCGAACAAACTCGGCGACATGGCCGACCATCGCGGGATCTTGTTGGTGGGACGCAATACGTTTCACAATGGCGCTGCCGACGATCACGCCATCCGCCACCTTTGACACCCGCGCGGCATCCTCGGGCGTCGCCACACCGAAACCAACGGCGACCGGAGATGCGGAGACTTTCTTGAGCTTCTTCACATTCTGTTGGATATCCGTCACATTGCTGAGCTTCGACCCGGAGATGCCGGTCAACGAGACGTAATAGACAAACCCGTGGGATTCTTCCGCCACCAGCTTTCGCCGGCTTGGGGTGCTGGTCGGCGCCAGCAGAAAAATGAGCGGCAGACCGGCAGCATCGGCTGGGCCCTTGAGCAGTCCCGCTTCGTCTGGCGGCATATCTGGCACGATCAATCCATCCACTCCGGCAGTCGATGCAGCCTTGCAAAACTGCTCACAGCCCATAGCATGGATGGAGTTGTAGTACAGCATCAAGACGATGGGAATGTTCGTCTGCTTCCTGAGCGTGGTCACTGAAGCCAGAATTTTCCGCAGTGTTGTGCCGCTCTTCAACCCCCGCTCGGCAGCTTGTTGAATGACTGGCCCGTCGGCAATCGGATCCGAGAAGGGCACACCCAATTCAATGATATCGGCACCGGCCTGTTCTAAGGCCACGACCAACTGTTCTGTTTCAGCCAATCCAGGATCCCCAGCCATGAGATAGGCAATGAGCGCTTTCTCTCTCTTGTCACGCAATTGTTTAAACGTGGCTTCCAGCCGTCGCCTCATAACTCCACCCCTCGCATCCTGGCCACTTGCTGGACGTCTTTATCCCCACGGCCGGACAGATTGGCGATGATCATCTGTGACTTTTTCAATTTTGGGGCGAGCTTGATGACATGCGCAATGGCATGGGCGCTTTCCAAGGCAGGGACGATGCCCTCTTCCCGCGCGAGCAAATCAAAGGCAACCAACGCCTCAGGATCCGTGGCGTAGGTGTACTCGATACGGCCCTGATCACGATAGAGACTATGCTCCGGTCCGACAGCCGCATAATCCAAGCCGGCTGATACGGAATGAGTCAGATTGATCTGTCCGTTTTCATCTTGAAGCAGGTAGGTCATGGTCCCTTGTAAGACCCCTGGCTTGCCGCCAGAAAACCGCGCCGCATGTTTACCACTCTTGATTCCCAGCCCCCCGGCCTCTACGCCGATCATCTTGACCTTGGGATCACGGAGGAACGCATGGAACAAGCCGATTGAATTACTCCCACCCCCGACGCAGGCCACGAGATAGTCCGGGAGCTTCCCCTCCGCAGCCAGTATTTGTTTCCGCGCCTCTTTTCCAATGATCGCCTGAAAATCGCGGATCATCATCGGATACGGATGGGCGCCTAAGACTGATCCGAGAATGTAATGTGTCATGCGAACGTTCGTGGTCCAGTCGCGCATCGCTTCACTAATGGCATCTTTCAAAGTCCGGCTGCCGGCGTCGACACCGGTCACCTTCGCGCCA
>JANPKE010000214.1:0-2839 GCA_031425875.1 Nitrospirota bacterium | reverse complement strand
TTGCGGAGTCAGGGCACGGCGGTGTCGGCTCGAACGCTTGCTGCTTCGCCACACATTCCCGGGAAGTATTTCTCGATTGCCCGGTGTTTTCGCTATGACCAAGTCGACGCCACCCACGCCACGGATTTTTTCCAGGTGGAGGGGATCGTGTTGGGAGAAGACATCAACTTTCGGACACTGTTGGGGCTCTTGAATTTGTTTGCCCGGGAAGTGGCACAAGCGAAGGAAGTAAAGTTCTTACCGGCCTATTTTCCGTTTACTGAACCGTCGGTCGAGATGCATGTGCGGCATCCACGCCTGGGATGGATGGAACTCGGCGGCGCTGGTCTCTTTCGTTCCGAAGTGACGTTGCCGCTCGGCGTCACGGTACCGGTCATTGCCTGGGGGTTGGGGCTTGATCGCATGGCGATGGTGGCGTTGGGCATCCATGACATACGCGAACTCTTCACCGACAACCTGGAATTGATCCGCACGACCAGAGGACTGTTCTAACTCCACTTATGCCTACCATCACGATTTTCAAGGACGATTTAGAGTCGCTTCTGGCGGGTGAGGGCGATGTCGACCGTGACATTCCGATGGCTGAGTTGGAAGAGTGGCTCATGCTCGTGAAAGGCGAGCTGAAGGGACACAATCCAGAAACCGGAGAGTTGCGTATCGAACTGCAAGATAGCAATCGGCCGGACCTCTGGTGTTGCGAGGGGATTGCCCGACAAATTCGCATCAAGCAGCAAGGCCGGTTGAAGCCGTATGCCTTCTTCGCCGACACACCGAAGTCGCCCCACCATCTGATTGTGAAGCCCGGCATGGAGCAGGTGCGCCCCTATGTGGCAGCCTGTATCGCCAAGGGATATCGGGTGACGGAGAAGGGGTTGGCTCAGCTGATTCAAACGCAGGAGAAGTTGGCCGACATCTTTGGGCGTAAGCGCAAGACCGTCTCCATCGGAATCTACCAACTGCGCAATATTACCTTTCCCGTGACCTATGAGCTGGTGAAACCGGACGAAGTGCGGTTTACCCCGCTGGGTATGGAAACGGCGATGACCCTATCGGAAATTCTCATGGTTCATCCCAAGGGACTGGAGTATGGGCCTATTTTGGCCGTCCAAAATCTGCTCCCCATCCTTCGAGATGCGAAGGCTCAACCGTTGTCCTTTCCCCCGATTATCAATAGTCGGGAAATCGGAGAGGTACGGGTGGGTGATAATGAGCTCTTTGTTGAAGTGACCGGGACAGACCTGCGCATGGTGATTCTGTCGTTGAACATCTTCGCGGCAAATTTGGCCGACCGCGGCGCAACCATCGAGCCGGTGGAAGTACGGTATCCGACGCGCACGGTGCTGGGCAAACGAGTCAAAACACCACAAGATTTCGGGAAGCCAGCGACCATTCGGATGAAAGCGATTGAACAGGCATTGGGCCAGGAGCTCGGCGAGACAATGGTGAAGCAAGCGCTTGAGGCCTATGGGTACGAGGTGTCGGCAGAAAAGGGGTCGGTGAAGGCAAAGCTTCCGCCATACCGCCATGATCTCATGCATACGATGGATGTGGTTGAAGATGTCGCCATGAGTCGCGGATATGCCGAGTTTACCCCCGTCATGCCGGCGCAATTTACAGTGGGAGGATTATCCGCCATTGAGCAGCTGTCCGATCGGTCCCGAGAATTGATGGTGGGACTCGGTTTTCAGGAAATCATTTCCAACATTCTCGGCTCACCGGATCAGTATTGCCGTTGTATGCGTCTGGAAGGAACGGAATGGGGGAGGACAGTCGAGGTTGATAACGTTATGTCGCTAAGCTTCTCCTGCCTCCGACAATGGATGCTGCCCTCATTATTGCGCATCGAAGCCGCTTCGAGTCGGGCGTTCTACCCCCATCGCCTCTTCGAGGCCGGTGATGTGGCGATTCCCGACGAGACCCACGAGTTGGGGTCTCGAACGGAAACCGTGATCGGCGCCTTGATCGCTCACGCCACCACCCATTTCTCAGAAATCCATTCCTGTCTGGACGTGCTGTGTTACTACCTCGGCAAGGAATATAGCCTTGAGCCACTGCAGCATCCATCGTTTCTGGAAGGCCGTGCCGGCCGTATCCTCGTTTCGGGCAAGCCAGTCGGCGTCATCGGCGAAGTCCATCCGGAAGTCCTCGAACGCTGGCAGATCTCCATGCCGGTGGTGGCGTTCGACGTGAATCTGTCGCAGTTGATAGCGCTTGGGTAGGGACTGCCCCTAGAGCAGATGGGGTAGGAAAGGGGAGACGACAAGATGCCGGCTCCCCTTTTAGAAAATATTCTACTAGAGCGGATGGTTATGCGGTGGCCAGAGTCAGGTGTTGCTTGGCGAGGCCGCACAACTTTTCAAATCCCGCTGAATCTTTGATGGCCATATCTGACAGTACCTTTCGATCCAGCAACACATTCGCTTTCTTCAACGCGTTGATGAACCGGCCGTAGGTCAGCCCTTGGGCCCGAACGCCGGCGCTGATGCGGGCGATCCACAACTGCCGGAAGTCTCGCTTTCGGTTCTTGCGACCCGTGTAGGCGTAGACTAAGCCCTTATCCACACTTTCTGTTGCCGATCGAAAGAGGCGGCTTTTTCCGCCGTACTGACCTGACGCCAGCTTGATCCGTTTCTTTCTTCGTTGCCGAGTTTTTGGTCCACCCTTTGCGCGAGGCATGATTCATTACTCCTTTTGGGTCCTGAAATTCACAACACGACACGATCGTCGTCTATGCATACGGCAGGAGGCGCTTCAATGTAGCAACAACCGTGGAATCCACCACGGCTGTTCCGCTTAGGCGGCGCTTCCGGTCGTGCCGCTTGCTGGTCAGTATGTGCCG
>JANPKE010000213.1:0-3697 GCA_031425875.1 Nitrospirota bacterium | reverse complement strand
CTTTCCGGCGATCGATCTTCTCCAGAGCACCAGCCGTGTGATGCGGGATATCGTCGGGCGACCACACTATGACGCCTCCAGGAAGCTTCTCGAGTTGGTGGCCCGGTATCGTCAATCTGAGGACCTGGTTGTACTGGGAGCCTATAAGCCAGGGATGAACACGGCGCTCGACCGTGCCGTTCAAGCGCAGGAGGCGATCAATGCGTATTTGCGGCAAGACATTGACCAGCCGGCCGGCATACCCTCGTCAGTGCAGCAACTTGAGGCACTGGCCCAGCAGGCAGCATGAGCTTTGAATCTTTGCGGAAGCTGCGCGTTCAAACCGTCGAGGCGTTGATGATGGAGTTGGCACAGATCACCCGCACTCTGGCTCAGAGCGAGGATCGGTATCAGGACCTTGAAGTCAAAATGCAGCAGGATGTCGCCACCTATGACCGACAATTTGTGCAAGGGCTGACAATAGAAGCGTGGTTGGAATGGCAGGGGCATATGGATTCGCAACAGGCAGCGTTGCGCCGAGTGCGTCGAGAGATCGATCAAACCGTCGAGGCGTGGCAGCGTACCAAGGCGCTGCTCGTTGAAGCCAGCCAGGAGCGCAAGCTCCTTGATCTGGTCGCCGACAAACGTCGCGACGCGCAACGTGCCGATGCGGCGCGTCAGGAGCAGCGGACGATGGATGAGGTTGCAAGCCGCCGGCACTCCACTCGACGAGAGAGCCACTCATGAGGACAGAATCCATCAGGGGTTGCGTAGATCGTTTTGGTCTTGACCGTCTTGGGCGTGTTTCGAGCATGGAGCCGAGAAAGAACCGGCATTCCCAGTTTGTGACGATGGTTGGTGGCATTGTCAGCTCGACCGTTCTCTTCTGGGTCATGGTGCAATTGGGACAAGCCTCCTCCGAACCGAAAGACAACACGCAGGTCGTGACGACGAGTGGGGTGAAGCAGAATGCGCTACCCCGGCCGCAGGAGGCAGAGAGTGCAGGAGCGGAGTTTAGTGACAATGCCAAGCTATTGGCTCCACCAACGGTCCAGGGGCCGGCGATTGATGTGCCTCGCGAAGTGCTCGATATGCTGGATCAAAGAAAGCGCGACCTCGATCGGCGCGAGCAATCACTTCGTCAGAATGAAGAACGACTCATGATTGTGAGGGGCCAGATTGAGGAGCTCTTGGATCAGAACGAAGCCTTGGAAAAGAAGATCCAGAGTGCGCAAGCCAAAGAAGACCGAGCTCCGTCACCACAAGCCAAAGCTCATGCGGAGAAGGAGCGTTCGACACAGGAACAACGGACACAGCTCGCGAAGATCTACGAATCCATGCCGTCTGAGGACGCCGCCTCGCGTCTCGAACATATGCCGGATCGGAAAGCCATTGAAATCCTCAAAATGGTGAAAGCAAAGACGGCCGGCGCGATTCTCGCGCAAGTCAAAGCCGATCGGGCTGCGAAACTTACGGAGCAGTTGTTGACACATACGCCGTAGAGCCCCTCCGGCGCCCTCAGAAATTCTCGTTTGTCACAGGTCTACTTGTCTGGCATCTTGCACCCACGCCTCGCCGGAATGTGCTGTTGCGATTGGCGTGTTTCGTGTAAGTGCCCGAAGACTACGCCAGGAATGCTCCCCGCCATTGGAATGACCCCTGTCCTTCAAGAACAGCCATTCCTGTATCTGGATCGGCCAGTTTTGCCGAGCAGGCTGTAAAGTTTTCCTCTCTCCGGACAACGCCGTCAAGGCGTTCGCGACAACCAGCCTGATTATCCGCGGTGTTGCACGCTGCTCAACTGGCATGGGGCTTGTATTCCCTCTTTGCTCGGATCACACGAGGACTGGCGTACGTGGATTTCATTTTTGCTGACATAGTTCCCCCTCCATCTAGGTCCCCTGTAGACGGGGGAGTCAGAACGTCTCGGGCAGCGATTGCTCCCAGCTCCAGTGGTAGCCGGAGAAGCTTTCCCACCGTTCTCCAAGGAGTTCGTGCAGATGAGCGGAGGATGGGGGCGCGCGAAGCAGCAGAGGCGCGATCAGCGAATAAGTCCGAGCGAGGGTTCCGATCGAGGGAAACGAAAGGGCCGAATCCTTCCTCAACTCAGGCTGAGCGCGCGGAGGTGCGATCAACGAACAGGTCTGATCGTGGACTCCGCTCGATGGAAAGAATAGATCAGAATCCTCCCGCAACGCAGACTGAGCGCGTGAATGCCTCACCGTCTGAGGACCAAGTCCAAGATGGAAACAGATCCCGCGACGAGGTAAGGAAGGGCGCTGAAGATTCCAGGAATGCGTTGGAAACGACGGCTCAATTGAATCAGCCAGGTCTTGATTCTCAAGGGCAAGCCTCGATGCCGTTCGTCTCCCTGGTTCCAGCTCAGGTACTGGCCCAGGCGAATGTTCATACGGAAGGCGAGGTATCTGAGGAGGATCATGTGGCTGAGGGGGAAGCTGAGTCAGACGAGGGTTCTTCAAGGCCTCTGTTGATATCGCCTAGGACTGCGAATTCTGCCGTGACGGTCTCTGATCTGGCAGAAGGCCACGCGCATGCTGACCATGATCTACTGGCCCACGAACCAGATGCTCCGGTGATTCACACCAGCGGCGATTCGCACAGGGCTCAAGTCGTCAAGCCAGGTTTCCAGGTGATTGCCGATGATGTCGGACCCGAGACTGCGAATCGTGTTGAAACTCGTCCAGTGCCTTTGGAATCGCAGCCTGGCTCGGCGCTTTCTCAGCCCGAGGCGATTGTTCGTCGGGTCTCTCCTGCCTCTCTGGGGGTGGGGCTACCGGACGGCAAGCCGGAAAGTACAAAAACTGATTCTGTGCTACGCGATGGGGGCTCATCCGATCGCTCCAATCCAGTTCAGACGAACTGGTATGGGCAATCCCTTCAGGATTCTCAGAATAGCGGAGTGAGGACACCGTGGGGAGTCCAACAGGGGCAGCGCTCGAGCGTGGATGGGGCCGAGCATTTCAGTGCGCTCTGGGGAGATCAACAGAATCCTCAGCACCAACAGAGCGAGATCACGCTACCGCAGGCGGCGGTCATTGATCGCCAAGTTTCTAGCGGATCGGCGACCGAGTCGATGATGGCTGGCGCTCACGGGCGTGTCCTCTCCAGTCCACCGCCTCCTCCCACTCCCACTGTTATGAGTCCGACGCCATCGTCCATGCCTGCGCAGGATGCAACTGAGTCGTCGGTGCGATTCATGACGCGATCGGTCGTGTTTGATGTGGCACAGCCCGACCTGGGCCATGTGAATATTCGCGTGGCGATGACGAACGATATGGTGCATACCCATTTGTCAGCCGACAGACTTGAGGTGGGGCAATTTCTCGTCAACGGACAGGATCGTCTGCAAGCCGCGTTTCAAGCAAACGGATTGGACATGGGACAGTTCCGTGTAGACATCGATCGTCAGAGTGCCGGTCGCTCTTTCCAGCAGGACTTTTCTCAAGAACAAGGACACACCTGGAATCAGAGGTCGGACGAAATGAAGTGGGGGCAGAGTCCAGACCTACAGGATGCCCCCCACACATCGCTCCATGGCCTCTTGAATGTTGTGGCGTAGATCGAAAGGGAGATACTAGAAATGATCGATGTATCGACACTCAACTCGGCGGGAACCCCGGAGACATCGAACAAAACCGGACCTCGACAGTTAGGCCAGGATGACTTTCTCAAATTGCTGATCACACAACTTAAAAAC
>JANPKE010000212.1:0-3048 GCA_031425875.1 Nitrospirota bacterium | reverse complement strand
TACAAATCCAGACATCCCACGATAGTGACCCGTCGACTGTGAAGTGAAGGGGATCTCGTGTTACCCCACACGATCCAGCCCCTACGATGGACATCCTCATCGTAGGGGCGGGCGTTACGTAAGGCGACTATAGTGATTTCGACATAGTTAGTTCTGTTGCTGCCGAAAGATCTTACTGCTTTCATAGCGCAGTTGTTTAAAAGCCCCGGGCGATAGCGTCGGTATATAACGTATTTCCTCCCAGGAGGAGGCACCAATGACACAGGTATCGCCTCTCTCCCCGCAATCGACCGACTGACCGGATCGCACTGCCCCTCCAGAGTCGTATCGCGAGCTGTCTTGGATGTGTAATCCAGGAACAAGTCGAGCTTCAGATGGAGGGCCAAAATGACCTTACTGAAGGAAGGCGATGCCTGGCTGGTTCCCAGAAGAGCTGGGCATGGTTATCGCACTCTGGAAACCGTTACCGCGGGCTCCTTAGCTGAGGTGCCTACGCGACGAGTCATACGCTGGCAGTTTGTCGATTGCTACACTCTCACATGGGAGACTCAGGATGATCGATCAATCGTACATCAGTTTCGTCGGACGTCTCTTGTTGGGTTTGCTTTTTGTAATATCAGGGTTTCAGAAAGTGGCTGATCCAAGTGGGACGCAAATATTCATGCACGCTATGGGGATCACCTGGGCCACGACATTGTTCTACTTGGGCGCAATTGCCATCGAACTTGTAGGAGGGGTTTCCTTGGTGCTCGGACTATGGAGTCGAATCGGAGCGGTACTACTGGTACTCTTCATGATTCCGACGACCTGGATCTTCCATTCTAACTTCGGAGACCCAACCCAGTCGATCCATTTCATGAAGAATCTCGCCATGATCGGTGGTCTGCTTTATGTCTATGTCTACGGCCCTGGGAAGCTGAGTATAGATGCGGGTGTGCAGCATGCCATGACAACGACCGATCCTGCGGCCATAAAACAGGTAGTCAACCAATGAGACCTATACTTTCTTGATGTGCATTAGCTTTCAGTTATGCGGGTTGTGCGGCCGGCGGCCAGCTGTCTATATGGAGGGCGCTCTCCCGCGTAGGCGTTCGAAGCCTGTATGAAACGAGAATGTAACCACAATCTGGAGGGACATCATGACCACAATTACCACTATGCACGATCCCGTTAAAGCCAAAGCATATTTTGAAGACAAACTGGCGTTTACGACTGGTCCGGTAGAATTGGAACGAATGATGTAGGCCAATGAGGTGAACGTCATAGATGTCCGCGCCTCGGAGGATTATGCTGAAGGGCATATTTCTGGAGCGATCAATCTGCCCCAAGACCGGTGGCACACATTCGAGGGGTTGTGTAAGGACAAACTTAATGTGCTGTATTGTTACTCCCAGGTGAGTCACCTGGCTGCGACCGCCGCTGTTGCGTTTGCGGCACAGGAGTTTCCGGTCATGGAGTTGGAGGGTGGTTGGCGTTGGTGGCAGGAGAATGGGTTTAAAGCTACCAGTCGAGAAAGCCACAACGGGATGGTATCTGAAACCTGTATATGTGGCTTGACAGTTGGCAGCTGCCTGACCTCAAACTGCTATTCGCACCTTGTTATGTAAGAGGGAGCAGCGACATGAATGGCGGGCGATGCTGCTGCGGTCATAAAAAATGGATGCTCGAGGTATCGTTTGGAAAAGTGGGCCATGGTTGGCCACCCTCTCAAATCCTTTGAGTTTGGCGTGCTGATCTCAGCAGTCATGCTGGCAAGGAATCCGGTACGGCCTCGAAGTCCAGATGGTGCTCGCGGTACCAATTCTCTGGGTCAGCCTGCAGCGCTGCGATCATCTTTGGCAAGGTGGTTCGTAACGAATGCTGAGGAGTCCAGCCCAGCAAGCGCTGAGCCCGGGTAATATCCAGCGCATAGTGATCATCGGAATAATCGATCATCCATGGTTTGATAAAGGGTTCCTCTCCCATGGAAATGGTGTTTTGTACCCAGGCTCCTGTCTTGGCCACAACCTTGGGAATCTGCGTGGTTTCCCAATCCTCATTGTGGAGTAACCGAGCGAACTGGTGTTGCAACTCGTCATATGTAAGGGGTTCCGGCTCCCCGATTAAGATGGCACATTCCGGCGGCAACGACTTTCGGCGATCGACGGTAGCCATGCAGGCGTCAACCAGATCATCCAAATGAACAAACGCTTGACCGTGCGAAATAGGACCAGGGAAGACCCGGCTCGTGAGCCAGCGTTCATAAATGCGCTGTATTTGATGGGAGATGGGGAGGCAGTTGCAGCGATCTGTGTAGACGCCTCCAATGCGCAAGGAGACCGCAGGGATCGACCCTCGTTCGGAATGAATAACCTGTTCGGCCTTTACCTTCGAAATAGGATAATCCCAACGAGGATCAAGGGGTGAGTCTTCCGTGATGAATTGTCCGGGCATGCAAGGAGCATGAACCAACATCGTGCTGGAAAAGATAAATTGTTCGACCGACAGAGAAGACAAGCGTTGAAGCAGTCGTCGTGTCCCCTCGACGGTCAGAGCATCATACAGTTTGTTCGGCTCCCCGGAAAAGTCGAAATAGGCTGCCAGATGGATCACTGATGTCAGGCGGTTGCCATGTGCGTCCAAGAGCGTTCTGAACGCACGGGAGACATCTTCTTCGGACGTAAGATCGACCTGCATCGGATACACATGGGAATGTGCTCGTGACGGGGGAGTTCGGTCAAAACCGACGACTCTGTAGGAACTGGCAAGACGCGCCGCCACTGCATTCCCAATGAGTCCACTGCTGCCGGTCACCAGAATGACTTCTTCATGTGACATGGTTATGACCTATCCTCTGTGGTAAAGGGTTGTTCAACAATTGGGGCAGGATAAAACAGTGTTTCCTCGATGGCGGTATGCACCCCTAACTCCTCGCAAATGCGTTGGATGAAGGACTCACGCCCTCAGAATGTTGCATAGGTGAATGAAGGCCTACCCGTTAATGATGGTTCCCCCGTTCGGATGGAGCACCTGACCGGTCATATAATCGGCATCCGCGGAAGCCAAGAA
>JANPKE010000211.1:0-3178 GCA_031425875.1 Nitrospirota bacterium | reverse complement strand
GCACAGAGGACAAGTCGTGCGGTTATCATCGTCGTCATCCTTTCCAGGCGTCTCTCCGCCGTGACACCTTGGTGTTCGCGTGAGTCGATCCTGATCTGAGAAAATCGATTCCGTAGCGTGGGGCGGAGATCCCTTCGCTTCGGCATTGTGGACAGCGGCTTGGTCGTGTCAATCTCGTGCGATCACGGAACATAAATTTACAATCCAAACAGATGGACGGCTCGAGGACAAACCGTCGTGAACGGTCCCGCGATACCGTTTTTACCACATGAGCCAAGTGCTCCTCCACCTGTCGTTCCGGAATCCTGAGCATGGGAGCCAGTTGCTCTGCGGTCATCCGAGTATCCGTCAAGAGATCGGTGATGCGCTGACGCAGGGTCCGTTCGAGCGGCAACATGTCGGTATGGTACGGACTGGGGCACAGAAAATCCAGATAGTCGGGGAAGGTCTTTCACGAATCATCTTAAGTCTTGCGCACTTAAGGGTTGCACCCCCGGTCCTATTCTGGCAAAATCTCTCCCCGCAGTGATTGTTACCATCCGATAAACCTAATGGGCCGGAAAGATCGTTCGTATTCAAGAGTAATTGTATTCCGGCTCAGAGTGCTATAGACGAGGAGGTTGTGTGCCATGAAGTTCCTCGCAGTCCACCCCGGTCCGCTCATGTACACCAAGATCTATCTACGTCTGGAGCCGCTCGGTCTGGAGATGGTGGCTCAGGCAGTCCGCCAAGCCGGGCATGAGGTTCGTCTGATCGACCTGCAAGCCGACACCTGGAAGGATTATCTCGCGCTCATCACCACCTGGAAACCAGACGCGGTGGCATTCGGTTGCAACTACTTGGCGAATGTGCCGGAGATCGTGGACTTGGCCAAACTCACGAAGAAAGAGTTGCCCAACTGCTTCGTCTTCGTGGGCGGGCATAGTGCCTCGTTCGTGGCCAAGGATTTTTTGGAACACGGCAACGGCGCCATCGATTGCGTTCTCAAGGGTGAAGGGGAGGTGGCCGCTCCTAAATTACTGATGGCGGTTGAACAGGACCGCAAGGCGATCACCAAAGTCCCGGGGGTGGTGACGCTTGATGGCGAAGGACCACCGCCGCAATTCATCGAAAATCTGGACGATGTCCGTCCTGCCCGCGATCTCCTCCGCAACCGGCACAAGTACTTCATCGGGGTGCTCGACCCCTGCGCCTCGGTCGAATTTGCGCGAGGCTGTCCCTGGGATTGTTCCTTCTGCAGCGCCTGGACGTTTTATGGGCGTAGCTATCGCATGGTCAGTCCGGAGAAAGCGGTCGAGGAGTTGGAGCAGGTTCAAGAACCAGGTATCTTTCTGGTTGACGATGTTGCCTTCATCCAGGGCAAGCAGGGTATGGAGATCGGTGAAGCGGTGGCGCGGAGAGGGATCAAGAAACAATATTACATGGAGACGCGCGGCGATGTCTTGCTGCGCAATAAGGAAGTCTTCCAGTTCTGGAAGACGCTCGGCTTGCAGTACATGTTCTTGGGTGTCGAGGCCATCGATGCAGAAGGCCTCAAGATGCATCGTAAGCGCATCTCGTTGGGAAAAAACTTCGAGGCGCTCGAATTCGCTCGGTCCCTCGGGATCACCGTCGCCATCAATCTTATCGCTGATCCTGATTGGGACCGGCAGCGATTTGAGGTCATCCGGCAGTGGTGCCTGGAAATTCCTGAGATCGTCAATATCAGCGTCAATACTCCGTATCCCGGCACCGAGAGCTGGCTCACGGAATCTCGTAAGCTCCACACCCGAGATTACCGCCTCTTTGACATTCAGCACGCCGTGATGCCGACCAAGATGCCGCTCCATGAGTTTTACGCGGAACTGGTCAAGACTCAACAAGTCTTAAACAAGAAGCATCTGGGCTGGGCTGCGCTCAAGGGTACGGCCAGGATTGCGGCTGGGCACTTGATGAAGGGACAGACCAACTTCATCAAGATGTTGTGGAAGTTCAACAGTGTCTACAATCCCGAGCTGCAAATGGCGGATCACCGTCGTCCGGTGACCTATGAGATGGCGATGCCGCCGGAGAAGAAAGATAAGATTGACCCGAAACAGTTGTTTATCTTGCCTCCGAAAGGCCGCCAGGGTCGGGCGATCGACGATGCAACCGAGACGTTCGTCGATGAGACCCGTATGGGGACGGTGGTCTGATTTGGGCAAGACGAGAGTTTTGTCTTAATTCGGTTTCGGCTCAATCGGGTACCCGTTCAGGATCGCACCCTTGGTCAGATGTTTCCGGTCCGTGGGGACGAAGCTGACCTGGTTGACCCGGCCGTCGTCGTATTGGAGGACCAGCGTCCAATGCTCAATCCGATACCGACCGGTTCCCGGTGCGACACGCGCCTCGTGCGCCGCCTTATCTTCTCCCGTCTGCTCAGGCAGCACGATCCACATCAGTTTTTCATCACGGAACGTACCGTCTTTCGAGAAGGTTAGGCCGGGCAACGTACCCATCCCACTGGTGTTTCCCGGCGCAGGCCAATGGTCCTTGCGCCGCACTTCGCCGTCGAGCCGTACATTGTCGAGACTCCGGCGCGAAAGAAATCGTTCGCCTGTGCGCTCCTGACCGCCTTCCGAAT
Source organism: Nitrospirota bacterium (assembly GCA_031425875.1). Lineage (GTDB taxonomy): Bacteria > Nitrospirota > Nitrospiria > Nitrospirales > Nitrospiraceae > Nitrospira_D. The sequence continues at coordinate 576 of JANPKE010000211.1, read as the reverse complement.
AGCGGTTCTCAAGTGCCCCGTCCGGCAACACGACATACTGTCTGGCTTCTCCACCTCGCGTGATCGTCAGCCGCTTGTCCTTGAGCTGGTAGGTGCCCCACCGCTCAGGAGCGCGTGCGCGGTGCGCTGTTCGATCAAAACCCAGGAGACCCTCTCCGGGCATCCCCCAGAGCGCCGCGCCGTCGGCAAACAGAATCAACTCGGACACCACGGGCTTATTCGCAAGCCCGCCGGCACCGTAGCGCAGTTCATGAGTTGTGGCAGTCCACACGCCGGCCAAACGGTTCGGTCCCGGGGGGCCGAGTGGACTCGGCTGGCCAAAGACCGGCGCCTTGTCACGCGCACGAGTCGGGGTTGAGCTTGCCACGGCGCGAGGGCGCACCGAGTTCAATATAGAGTCAATCGCCTGCTGATGTCGTTCAACCGCTGCCGGCGTGCCGAGTACGAGGAATCCCTCCGCTCGGCCGTTCAGTTCTACTATGCTCAGCACTAGCAGATAGACCACGCCGCCAGCGTCAATCGCCGCAGAATTGATCGCCCACGTGCGTCCATCGCCGTCCTTCTGCTCCTGGGTGG
>JANPKE010000210.1:0-6496 GCA_031425875.1 Nitrospirota bacterium | reverse complement strand
GTGATTGCGGTTGGAACCGAGTATAAGTGGCTCAACCCACGCTGGCTGCCGCAATGGGAGATCGCAGCTCGCTCCGGCTATACGTACACAGAAGATCCGGTTCCCGATCGGACCTTTAATCCTGGCATCATTTCTTTGCCTGCTCATACCCTATCTCTTGGCGTGGGCTTTCTTTGTAAGGGCTCTGGACGTTTTCTAGGCATGATTCCATGCAGTGGAGAGTCAGCCTTGTGGCCGAAAGCGATTGGACTCGATCTTGCTTATCAGGAGTGGTTCTACGAATCACGCACGGTGGCTGGTAACCAAAATCCAACGGTGGACGGGACCTACCACGCGTTCGTACATCTAGGGACGTTCAGTTTCCGGTATCTATTTTAGGCGACGAATGGAGGCCGAGGAATACTACTGTTCAAGTGCCCGACGGAGATTCAACACAATTTCCGCATTGAGTCCGGCCTCCTGTAGGGCTTCGTCGCTGGCCGAAACCACTTTGTCGAGGCTGCCGAATTTCTCTAGGAGTTGATTGCGCCGAATCTCCCCGATCCCAATGACCTGGTCCAGTTTTGAACTGACCAGTGATTTGCCACGCAGCTTCCGGTGGAAGGTAATCGCGAAGCGATGCGCTTCGTCACGAATATGCTGTAACAGATGGGTGGCCGGAGAGGTGGGTCTGAGGACAATCGGATTTTTTCTTCCTGCCAAGAAGACACGCTCCTCTTTGTCGCCGCGGGCCTTGGCCAGCCCAAGGATTGGCAGATTTGATTGTCCAGCCTCCTTAAGCCCCTCCAGCGCGGCAGCCAGTTGACCTAACCCCCCATCAATGAGAATCAGATCCGGTTGAGCCAAGCTCTCCTCTTGTCCATAGCGACGCGTAACTACCTCTTTCATACTGGCGAAGTCATTGGCCCCCGCAACCGTTTTAATTTTGAACCGCCGATAGTCCGTCTTCTTCATCTGTCCGTCTTCCCAAACAACCATTGAGGCGACGGAGTCGTTGCCCATCGTATTCGAGATGTCGAATCCTTCGATCCGACGCGGAGCCCGTTCCAGTCTCAGCAGCCGTTTCAGTTCCTCGCCCGCTTGCCGGTCACGTTCCTCATCGCGCAAATGATCGGCGACAGCCGCCGCCGCATTCTCCTCGGCTAAGAGGACCAACTGATGCTTGGCGCCCCGCTCAGGCGAACGCACATGAACGGATTCCCCTCGCTTGTCGGAGAGCCATTGTTGAATCAGTGCGGTGTCTTCGAGATCCGTCGGGACGAGGACTTCTCTGGGTGGCTGCCCATCCTTGTTATAGAATTGCTCAATTGCGGAGCGGACCAGTTCCTCGTCCGGCGTATCCGCCGACTGAGGCCAGAAGAAATCTTTCCGCCCGATCAGCAAGCCGCCGCGCACGAACAGAATCTGCAGGTCCACTGCCGAACCCTGTCTGGCCAAGCCGATTACGTCCTGATCAGTTGCCGAGGTCTGTGTAATTCGCTGCTTTTCCAGCATGCGTTGGATCTTGAAGAGGCGGTCCCGCAACCGGGCCGCTTCTTCGAACTCCTCCCGTTCGGCCGCCACTTCCATGCGGGTACGGAGATCGTCCAGTAACTCATGATCCCGGCCTTCCAGAAACTGGCGGACCTGTTTGACGATCTGATGGTACTCTTCCCTCGACTGATGGCCGGTACAGGGTGCCATGCATCGCTTGATTTCAAACTCGATGCAGGCACGGTCTGCGGTCCCGTTGATGTCAATCGTGCACGTGGCGAGAGGGAAGACGTGTTTGATGACTTTCAATGTCTCTCGCAGTGCGTTCGCCGGGGTATACGGGCCGTAGTAGAGGGCCCCGTCTTTTTGCACGCGACGCACGATCGAGAGTCGGGGAAAATCGTCTTTGATGGGCAGCCGCACATAGGGATACTGCTTGTCGTCCCGCAGCACGATGTTGAAGCGGGGTTTGTGGCGCTTGACCAGGTTGCTCTCAAGAATCAGGGCTTCGAGCTCCGATCGGGTCACCATCGTCTCTAGGTCGGTGATGTGACTGACAAGAAGACTGGTCTTGAGGCTATGGTCTGAGCCCTTCTGGAAATAGGATCGGACGCGGTCGGCAAGCACCGCGGCTTTTCCGATGTATATGATTTCTCCTTGCTCGTTCTTGAACAGGTAGACGCCGGGGCTACCGGGCAGATGGGCGAGTTTGGACTGGAGCGCGTCGATCGTCATGCGTCAATCGTCATGTATCATGGTCAGAATATGAGGAGTAGGTCGGACATTTTCCGTCAGCTGTCTCTGGCGATCAATGGTTCGCTATTTCAATCCCCGGATAAATGACGGGCTTAATGTCCCTCGCGCGACTTCGGCCACCGGCCCTTTCATGGTGAGGCTGAAGTCCGGAGCCACAACAATGTTCAGCACTCCCCCTGGCATCTTCACGGTGACGGGGCTCTTGACTAATCCCAGGCGCACCGCCGCGCTGGCTGCCGCACAAGACGACGAGCCGGAGGCTTGCGTCTCCCCGGCACCCCGCTCCCAGATCAAAATAAAGATTTCCTTGGGCCCGGTTGGAACTGCGAGCTGCACGTTCGTCCGTTTAGGAAACAGGTTGTGGTGTTCCAGGGCCGGCCCAAGCGCCAAGAGTTCTTCCCGTGACCAGGACTCTCCAGTTGGCTTGAAGACGACACAATGAGGATTGCCGACGCTCACGCCGGTAAAAATCAACGAGCGGCCTGCCGCTTCGATCGGCTGCTGAATCAACTCGGGCACGCCAAGTGAACAGGGGAGCGCATCCGGCTTAAACGTAGCGATTCCCATCTCGACCGTCGCAGCGGCAGCATCGCCATGCCGGTCTATATGCAGGTCAATGCTGACCAGCCCGCCCTTTGTCTCAACCGTGAAGCGCTTCTTCTTCGTCTTGCCGGTCGCATGGAGATAGCGAGCAAAGATCCGCAGCCCGTTTCCAGACTTTTCTGCTTCACTACCGTCTGGGTTGAAAATGCGCAGTCCAAAATCGGCCTTCTTTGAGGGAACGAACGCCAAAATCCCGTCGCTGCCGAGCCCCCAGTTCCGATCGCAAATCGCTTTGATGACCTTTGGCGTCAGCTTGAACGTCAGGTCTTTGGGATCCATCACGAGATAATCGTTACCAAGCCCATGTCCTCGAAAAAACCCGTTCTTCATCTCAGCGGTCCTCCTGATTCAGAAAATTCACAGGGTATATTATGATGAGAAGAAGGTACTTCGGAGAGAGTCACATCGTCAATGTGCGTGGAGCGTGAAAGTGGGGAGTCTCTATTTGCGGGGAGCTAGACGATCATCACTCCTGCTCGGCGTTCAATGAGCTCAATCTCATAGCCGTCGGGGGCATCAATGAAGATGAACCGGCTTCCGGAAGAGGTTGTCGTGGGGCCATCGGTGATCGTGACACCCTGTGCATGAAGCGATGCAATCGTTTCGTCGAGGCTATCGACTTGAAAGGCCAGATGAACGAGATCTTCCTGAACTTTCACCGGGCCACTTGGAGGGAAACTGGTCAGCTCTATCAATTCGTCGCTATTGGGTACTTTTAGAAAAGCGAGGTGTGAGCCGCGCGGAGACGTCTTTCGCTCGATGACGTCGAGCCCAAGGACAGTTGTGTAAAACCGGATGGTCTCATCCAAATCGCTGACCCGCATACGGGTGTGGAGCAGCTTCTTGACGTTCATACAGAGTTTATATCAGAGGGTCTATAGCATCTGGCAAGCGTGTCAATAGATTCAGTGATCCTATCCCTTCTGACGTGTCGGTCCGGCGGTCTTGCGGAGGAGCAATTCGGCGCTGCCGGGAATCAGGAAGTTCGGCATAGGGCCAATTTCCTGATAGCCGTGCTTCTTGTAAAAGGATCGCGCCGGTTCGTTGAAATCCGACACACAGGCAAAGAGGTTCTTGGTCCTCTTAAAGACGAGCTCCTCGATGTGCTGCAACAGCTGACCGCCGATTCCCTTCTGACGCGCCCATTCAGCCACGCCTAAGAGCTCTAAATAGTCGCCCAAGAGGAACTTCTGCTTGATGATGGCAACCCCTGCCACACGCCCGTTGAGTTCACCCACATAGCAGTCTCGCCCCAATGGTGTCGGACAGAAGATACGGTTCCAATCATCTTTCGAATACCCAAGTGTCCTCCAAGGATCGGACTCACCAAGGAGGTGAACCACGGCTTCCCGATCGTCTGCGTGCATCACCCGGATGACTGGCTGGCTCATGGAGTCGAAGACTGACAGTTCAACAGTTCGCTGACGGTCATGGGCTTGAGCCCCTTCTGAGGGAACACCGTCGTGGTGAGTTGCTCGATCACCTGACGAGTCTGCGTGCCCTTGCCGTTCGCATGGAAGACGATGATGCTGCCGGGCTTGGTCCGCTTTGCGACTCTGGTCAAGATTTGTTCTGCCGAGAGCGTCGGATCCGGATCACCCGATTCGATAGTCCATTGGATGAACTGCAGACCGAGCATCTGCACCACGGCAACGGTCACGTCGTTGTATTCTCCATACGGAGGCCGAAACAACGTCGCCGTATGGGTATATTGGTCTTGCAGGATTTTGACGGGGCCAAGGATCTCCGTGCGTTGTTCGTCGGCATCGTGCATGGGAAGGTGGGCGTGGACATCACCATGCGTTCCAACCTCGAAAAATTCCATGCTCAGTAGATGGTCCACTTCTGGCTCATGTTTGGTCATCCACTTGCCGGACATGAAGAATGTGGCGGGGATACGGTGTGAGATCAGATAGTCCATTAAGGGCTGATCGTAGCCGGCTCCCTTTCGCACGGGACAGAGATCGAACGTCAGTGCCACGCCCGGGCAGGTTGGTGGGCCAGACTTGATCACTTGGGCCACACCGTCTACTGGAACGAATGCCCCGTGAGTTGCGGCTAACAGCACGCCGATCAGCAGGCGTCGCAGAACGTGTCGTCGCATAGGGGCTAGTATACCTGAACCGGTCGAGAAGAATTGACCCTTTGCGTATTCCGCTGTTACGGTGTTGTCAATGCAGGTACCTTCCTGGGAAATCGGTCGCGCGTTGGGAATTCCGATCCGCGTCCATGCCTCATGGTTCGTGGTGTTTCTCCTGGTCACCTGGTCGCTCTCGACTGGGTATCTGCCGGAAAGTTTGCCCGGGCTTACTCCCGAACGTTATTGGGCCATGGGGGGGCTTGCAGCGGTCCTGTTATTCGGCTCCGTGCTCTTGCATGAGCTCGGCCATTCCTACGTCGCGTTGTACTACCACATCCCGATTGAAAAGATTACGTTGTTTATTTTTGGCGGTGTGGCTCACATGCGGAAGGAAGCCCCCACACCTCGTGCCGAATTCCTCATTGCGTTGGCCGGGCCGGCGGTCAGCTTTGTGATCGGCGGTCTCTGCTTTGTTTTCGTGGAGCTGGCTGAGGCGATTCAACGGCAACATGGTCTCCAGGGGTGGATCATGCTCGGGGCCTTGCTGGGCTTCGTCAATATGCAACTAGGGCTCTTCAATATGATTCCAGGTTTTCCGCTGGACGGCGGACGAATGTTACGTGCGGGACTGTGGGCATGGAGACACGATTTTTATCGAGCGACCAAACAAGCCGCAGGGGTCGGCCTTGGGTTTGGAGTGATGCTTGGGCTGGCGGGCCTTGTCGTACTGTACGGGTCTGCGAGCGGCGGATTACCTGCGTCGATGGCATCGAACGGCGGGTGGGTTGTCGTCATCGGCATGTTTCTCTTTACCGCAGCCCTGGCGAGTCGTCGTCAAGCGGTCATGCGTCAGGCCTTGGCGACGGTCCCTATTCGAGATGTCATGGCGACGACGGTCACCTCGATTCCGTCGCATTGCACGTTGGATGTGGCGGTGAATCAGCACTTCCAATCCTATGGCTATGGCGGTTTCCCAGTGTTAGAGAATGGGCGACTGGTGGGACTCATCACCACGGTTGAGATTCAGGGCGTCCCGCCGTCGCTGTGGCCCTGGCGCAGGGTCGCGCAGGTGATGCGCCCCCGTTCGGAATCTTTAGTGATCGAGCCGGATATTCCTGTGATGCATGCACTGGAGCGTATGGCCCGTGAAGGGTGGGGTCGCTTAGTGGTCATGCAGGACGGAGAAATGGTCGGACTTATCACCCATTCAGCCATCGTGCGTTATCTTCAGCTCCGAGGTTCTTCTAGCCGCTAAGTCGCAGGATACACCATCGGTCATCCTGCTCCATCGTCTCGGCTACCCACTGTCAGCAGGCACCTGCGATGAGCGGGCGAGCTGTTGTAGCTTGCGGGCGATGATCCCACCGAACAGCAAGAGCCCGGCGGAATAATAGACCCATAGGAGCAAGAGGACGACCTCTAACAATGATCCATAGAGCCGTGCGTATACCGTGGCATAGTCGCTGTAGCTGATGAACAGCAACTTCGCCGAAACCCAGAGCAGACTGAATGTCAGCGCGCCTGCTATGGCGTGGCTCCACCGTGGGCGGCGGCGAGGCACCAGGCGGTACAGCAGGCTCACCG
>JANPKE010000209.1:0-3516 GCA_031425875.1 Nitrospirota bacterium | reverse complement strand
ATCGGTTATAACCGCTACTTCGATTATTTGCAGAACAACGGTAAGAGTCCGTTCACGACCCAGCATTTTCTCAAACGGATCTCTAAGCAGAACTATTGGATTGAGTCGGATTGGGAGCAATGCCGCGACGTGCCCTACGGCCGGTTTGTGGCCCACGCCATCGTGATTGGGACGATCTGAGGCTGACCCTATTATTCTTGGGCCGTTATCTCCTTGTGCCCTAACTATGGCATGATCCGAACAAGCGATTTCGGCTGCAACGTCGCAAGGGCCTCCTCAAGGCCTGGTACGAGAGGAAGGAGTGCTTGCAACTCATTTGAAGAGGCTACGAGCACAACAACCGCGATGGGAAGAGTCACAATATTCTGCTGGTACGGAAGGTTTTGATCGACCGTGATGAAGGCTTCGAACTCGGCAGCAGCCAGCGCCAAGAACTCACCGTTCTTCCTCCCGCTCCACCCCATTTCCACGGCTGTCTTTACAGCGTGCGCAGGTAAAGCCTGACGAAAACGGCGTGGGACTGACTCATCAAGCAGCAGGCGCATGAGCGAAGAGACGCTTCTTTGCCACTTCGAGCACGGCTATGGCTGCTTCACGAGAAACTGAGGGAAAGTCATCCAGGAACTCTTCCAGGGATGAACTCCCCTCTAGGTAATCGAACAGAGATTGAACCGGCACACGGGTTCCTTTGAAACACAGGGCACCGCTCATGATTTCCGGATCACGACTCAGATATTGGACTTCCATACGCACCCCCGATGGAGACCGGTCAATCATTTTAGCATCAGCTCAGGATACGGCAGGGTAAGTCTACTGGCAAGTCCACTGTGGATCAAGATTTCTTCAAGGATCTCTCTCACCGAGAAGCTTACAGAGAGAACCAGCCGAAATACTACACGCCATCGAATACTTGCGTGCCCGATGCCTCGCCCCCGGCGGACAGATTGTGGCGACCTTGCCAATCGGCTACAACGAGTTCTCCGACGGACTGCTCCGAGACGGCAAGAGTCCCTTTACCACGCAGCACTTTCTCAAGCAGATCTCAAAGCGGAACTATTGGTTCGAGTCGGATTGGGAGAAGTGCCGCGACGTCCCATACGGCCGGTTCGTCGCCCACGCGATCGTGTTTGGAGCCATCCAGGGGATAGCCCCACCACCGAGCACGAGTCGAGTAGCCTGCAATGAGCAGTTGGCCTATTCAAGACAATGGGTGGCAGATCTTGTTGAATGCCTCGACCCCGCGCACATCACAATTTAGCGATGCACGGGACAAGATCCCACCCCAACACTGTATTCCAAGCTAAGCTCACTATGATTGAACACTGTGTCAAATGCGCGTCGAAGCGCTTCGACTTGGCCAGGCCGTGTCTCTTTGGCTGCTTCAGCAGCACTGGACAGCTGATCTTCGTAAGTGAGGTCATAGGAGTAGTCGGGCATAGTGAATTGATCAGCCGTGAAATCGATTCGCTTACCAGCGATTCGGTTGTAGAAGTGATTGCCTCGACCGTGCCAACCTGTGGTGCGAAGTATCTCGCCGCCAAACCGCTCCTGAATAATGATGGCAGTTTGAGCGCACTGACCGTAAGAAGGAAAGGCGTCCGGTGAGTAGATAACGCTTGTTTCACAGGACCAGCTTTTCTCTAGCGCCATGCGCACTCGTTGGTAGGAGGCATCGTCCAGATCAAGAGAGGCTGCGCGGTCTAACTATTCAATTAAGTAAACCACTGAAGGTCTCCCGATTAGCTGGTGGTGTATCTCGTTCATGTTTCACTCACAATGAGCCACGGTTACTTCCCGACCGGAATATTCTCCGTCCGCTTGACAATCTCGATCGGCTGGAAGACTGGATCTTGTGAGCCTTGAGATGACTCTGCTTCAACACGCTGGAGGAACGAGGCAGGGCCATTTAATGGGGCGTAATTGAGCCCGACTTCGACATCAAAGGTCTTGGTGTCTTTTGGTGTCGGGAAGGTGAATGTCTCCTCTCTCGTCTCTTCGGGTTTCAAGACCGTGTCTTCAGCCACTTTCGCCGCCTCGAAGTCGAAGATCGTCGACTGTCCCTGAGCATCCAGATAGGTCCGACCATAGACACGCTTATCGGTGAACACTGTTTTCAGATTTTTCCCTTTGATGTCCAGATTGAGGACCACCGCCGCCCAAGCCGGATGAGTCGCCGGCAGATTATGCGGCACTAGGCTTTGAACCTTGACCACAACGGTCGTTTTGTCGCCGTCGATCCTGGTCTGCACGTCTAGCTTCGCTGCTTCTTGGCGTAATTTACCAATACGCCCCGGGAAACTATGATTGGCGGTGGTACGTTTCTTTTCCCCATTGGCTGACTCGCCGACTTGCTGAGGCATGTGACAGGTCTGGCATTCTTTGCCGGACTTGACGGCCCGGCTCTGATCCCAATTTCCGAGCAAATCGTTGGCCTTGCCCAGGTTCGTCGCTGACGGCACCGACTGATGACAGTTCAGGCACAGATCGGACTTCTGAAACAGGCTCAATTCCACCGACTGATGGGCCAGGTTCTGGACGAAATCTTTGTACGGTCCATACAGTGTCTTCCCGCCTATCTCATATTTCGGCTCCGGGGGATGCTTGACCCGATCGACCTGCCTGATCAAATGACACTGGCTACAGGCGACACCATCCAAGGAGGGGTCACCCGCTTTTGCTTGATCCACAAAGAGCTGCGCATGGTCCTGGAACTCCCGTACATGCGGAGCATGGCAGCGGAAACACAGGGTCTTATCTTTTCCACCGGGCGACTTTAGGTAGGCATCAAGCGAGGCACGAAACGTCGGGGAATGGATGGATTTAGCCAGAGGCGAGGTTTCCCACTCTTCATACACTCGTTCGTGACACCGTTTGCATTTGGTTGAATGGGGGAAGGTTTTCTCGATCAAAGACTGACTTGCGACATTCTGTGCCAGCACAGCCACGAACGTGCCATCGAATAACAAAACTGCGCAGATCATCACGACGAAGGTGAGCCAGACCGCCGTCATGCTAGGCAACGGTTTCACAGTTGCCGGTATTCTAGTGTTGTGTCCCATTAATTTATTTTATAGACCGTTCACCCTGAGCTTGTCGAAGGACTTAAGGCAGTTCCGTTCATGGTTCGACAAGCCTGTCCTGAGTCAATCGAAGGACTCACCACGAACGTATTTATGGAACGCAACACTAGGGAAGTGATCTGACACGATACGTCAAAAAGTGCCGCTGCGTATATTCCTGAATGATCTGCCTCGCCTCCTCCCGCTGTGGGTCCGTCTCCAGTGTGGCAAGATATTGCTCTCGCACGGAAGGTTCAGGCGTCGGAATGAGCGCATAGGTGAGCACAGCTTCGATCGACGCCGCGGCTGTGCCGGCTGGGAGGGCCAACGAAAATGGAACCTTTCTCGTATTGCCACCCTTGATGAAGGGATCAGGAATCGGACCTCGAAGGATTTTGTCGTACGGCAAACCAAACTGTTTCGTCTCTTCAGCTAACATCTTGCCCGCCGCGTCTTT
>JANPKE010000208.1:0-3504 GCA_031425875.1 Nitrospirota bacterium | reverse complement strand
GCCTGAGAAGACCCAGGGCGAAGCTATCGCCGCGCGTCGGCAGGCCGAACAGGCGCTCCGGGATAGCGAGGCGCGTCTGGATCTTGTCGTGCAGGTCGGGCAGGTTGGGTTCTTTGAACATGATCACCGGACAGATTTTCTCTCTTGGTCACCGATTCTACGGGATATCTCCGGCGTCGGTACCGATGAGCCAGCTTCCTGGCAGCGTTACTTTGAACTCGTTCATCCCGATGATCGGGACCGGGTGGTCTCTACGGTCCAACGAGCCTGTGCTGCGACAGGCAATGGCCTATACGAGGTCGAGTACCGTCTCATCAGACCAGACGGCGCCGTGCGGCACATCAGTCTTTATTCTCTGACGTCGTTTGATGGCGATGGTTCCTCGAGGCACCCTGTCCGTACGCTCGGAACGGTCGTCAATGTGACCGATCGTGAAAACGTCAAGGCCCGTTGGCGTGAGACAGCACGAATGGAAGCGATCGGCACCTTTGTCGGCGGTATCGCTCACGAGTTGAATAATGGTCTCACGGCCGTGCTCGGTTTCAGCGAGTTGGCGCTTCCGTTGATTCCGGCTGAGACGAAGTCGCATCGCCATGTCGGGCAAGTGGTGGCGGCGGCCCAAAAATCTCGTGAGCTGATCCAACAGTTGCTGGCCTTCGGTGGGCAGAACGACCACGGTCGCTGTCCATTATTACTCCACTCCTTGGCAAAAGAATCTTTCAGGTTCCTTCGTCCCACAATCCCCCTGTGGATTGAACTCCGAACGCAGATTGCACAGGCGACCAACCCTATTTCGGCCAATGCCATGCAGATGCATGAAATGATTTTTCATCTGGTCGATCACGCGGTTCGTGCGATGCAGAAGACGGGAGGAATCCTCGAAGTTCAGCTTCGGAACCAGGAGTTTGTTACCGATCAAATCATGTCCTCCGCTCGGCTCCCCGCGGGAAGGTACGTCTGCTTGAGTGCTCGAAATACGGGCGAGGGCTTAGACCCCCAGAGCATCAGTCGATTGGTCAAATCGTTTGCGACGTCCAAGGCCATCAGCGAGGAACAGGGTGTGGGACTCGCGGTCGTTTACGGCATCGTCTCGGCGCATGGCGGTACCTTGGCGATTGAGAGCCACATTGGCCTCGGTGCGACCGTATCAGCCTACCTCCCTGTCCTCCTGGCTTGTGCCTCATCAACGGTTCAAGAAGATGATCCCCTTCCTCATGGACACGAATGTATCTTATTCGTCGATGACGAAGACGCCGTGGCCCGTTTCGGAAGAGAGGTGCTGACCTCTCTTGGCTACCATCCAGTAGTCTGTAGAACAGCGGTAGAAGCCTTGGAGATCTTTCAAGCGGAACCCACACGGTTCGACTTGCTGATGACCGATCGGATGATGCCTGGCATGAGTGGGGATCGTCTCGCACGAGAATGTCGGAAACTTCGTCCGGATCTTTCCGTCATTCTCTGCAGCGGGTCACATGGTGTCCCTGGTCTGGACGACGTCTGTTTGCAGGGCATGACGGAATGTCTCCTCAAACCGCTCACGTTGCACGAGCTGGCGTATGCCATCCGTCGGGTCTTGGACCAGTCTCCCAGTTATCCGGAAACTACGGGTGTGTCGGCCAATTCCGGCCCAGAACCATCAAGAATATCGATGGAGGTGTCGGATGCCGTCAGTCCTCGTGGTTGATGATCAGGACCAAGTTCGTCAGCTCATCCGAGAAACCTTGGAGCAGGCTGGCTACGAGGTCGAAGAGGCCTCTAATGGGAAAGAGGGAGTGGAGCGGTATCGGGCTAAATCGCCGGATCTTGTCATCATGGATCTTCTCATGCCGGATCAAGATGGACTTGAGGCTATCATGACGCTTCGCCGGGAGTTTCCCGATACGCGTGTGATTGCGATGACAGGGGCAAGTGATACGATCGGCGTCCTCGATTTATTGGATGTTGCAAAGATGTTTGGGGCCAGGCGGACGCTTCACAAGCCATTCGAGCTGAATGTCCTTCTCGATGCGGTTGCTGCCGAACTGACCATCTAGAGAACTCGCCGGGTACGCGCAACGCGCTTCAGATTGACATCACAACAGGGTCCCGTCAGACTTTGCCTGCCATGCCTGGATCATGCCCATCATGATAGTGCTCAATCTGTCTCTGGGGACCCTCGTGACCGCCGTCGGGTTCTGGCTCATCTGGGGGGGGACTGTCGCGCCAGCCCTCGTGGTTGGATGGGCCCTGAGCGTAGGGCTGTTTTTATGGTTCATGGCGGAGTCGATCACGGGACTATGGGCTTGGTCTACCTTGTTGCTCGGTCTGGAAAGCTTTGCCTGGCCCGTGGTGTTGATGATTCAACTCAGAGGCCAGGCTGACTCACTTCCTGAATCTGAGATGGGAACGATCCTCTCAGCCGTCGTGCTGGGTCTGTTCTCCTCCGTGTTTTGGATTTCGTTTTCTTACGGCCTATTCAAACGAGCACGCAAGCTGGATGCGGCCCCATCAGAGGCGCAGGTTGTGACAGTGCCAACTTCCCGGACGAACAAAAAGAAGAAAGGCGTGTAGTCTTATCCATTCTAGACTGGGTCGATGTCGACCAGGAATTTGATCTGTCCTTTGCGGTACTCTCGCTCCATGTTCTGGACGGAATCCTGGATCCGTCGGCTGAGGGTGGTGCGATCCGTTCCCTTTACCAAGAGGCGATACTGCTGACGGCCTTTGGAAGGCCTGTGTATTGCGGGGACGGGTCCTAAAACAATCAGCGGCTTCTGATCATATGCGTTCTGTTCTAGGTCTGCACCCCATCGTGTGGCGGCCTCTTCGACGATTCTTAAGTCTTGCCCGGTTACCGAAAGATCAGCCAAGTGACAGATGGGAGGATAATGAAGGAGCCGGCGTGCGGCGAATTCTTCATTGTAAAATTGATTGGGATCTCCTGAGATTAAGGCCTGTACAGCATGATGTGTAGGAAGGCGCGTCTGTACGATGACTCGACCTCCGACGGACGCCGGACATGCGAGGTTGGTAGCATCAACCAGCAGGTGATAGGTCCGCTCGGCCGCTCGAAAGTCTGAGACGTGCAACCCGGAATCTGCCTGAAGGATCCCCACCAAGCCGTAGCGGGGCAGTGGCTCTCGGTTAAACAGTGCTTGGGTCCCGATAAGAACATCCCACACACCCGACCTGGCACCTTCCCACAGAGCGTGAGCGGACGCTGTCTGCCGGAGCGTATCACCATCAAGCCGGGCGACGTTGGCTTGTGGGAATACACGACGAACTTCGGTTTCAACACGCTCAGTGCCACCGCCAACAGGACTTATATGGGGCGTACGGCACGAAGGACAGAGTTCGGGCAACCGATCTGCCTTACCACAGTATCGGCAAGTCAGCCTGCCGGCTTCACGATAATAGGTCAGCGGCACGATACAGGACTCGCAACGAGGGACCCAGCCACAGTCTCGACACACCAAGGTCCCGGCGTACCCTTTCCTGTTAAGAAAGAGCACGATCTTGACATGG
>JANPKE010000207.1:0-2368 GCA_031425875.1 Nitrospirota bacterium | reverse complement strand
CTGCACGGCTCATCCATCAGCAGCATTTCTGGGGAAAGGGCCAGGGCCCTGGCAATACAGAGGCGTTGTTGTTGACCGCCGGACAACGCCAACGCTGGTGAGTCCAGCCGATCCTTGACTTCGTCCCACAACCCTACATCTCGTAGGACTGTCTCGATCGTCTGTGTGATCTGTTCCCGATCCCGCAGACCATGCTCGCGCAGGGGGAATTCGAGATTTCTTCGAATCGACAACGGAAAGGGGTTCGGCTTCTGGAAGATCATGCCGATGCGGCGGCGAAGCTGGATCACATCGGTGCCTGGTGCCAACACATCGAGGGTATCGATCGCGATCCGTCCCGAGATACGACACCCGGCGATCAGATCGGTGAGGCGGTTCAGGCAGGTGAGGAAGCTGGTCTTTCCGCATCCGGACGGTCCCACAAGAGCCGTGATGTGTCCCTGGTTGATCGACAAAGTCACGTTCTGAAACGCTGCCTTTTCCCTGTAATGTAAGCTGAGCTGATTGATCTCAACGAAGGGTTGAGCCTCACAGCAAGCCGGTGGATCTCCGAGCGGATATCGGGAGCGCAGTCCAGTGATGGGTTCGACCGGCGTCATACTGTGACGATCTTTCGATGGAGGCCGCGTTCTGCCAGCCAGGAGGAGGTGCTGTTAATGGTAAGCAACAAGATGACCAAGACCAGCGCTGAAGCGTAGGCATTCGCATCTCCGCCGGGCACATTCATGGAGAGATCAAAGATGTGGATAGACAATGCGCGACCGGAGTCGAGCAGCGACGCCGGCATCCGATCCACATAGCCGCTGGTGAAGATAAGCGCAGCTGTCTCGGCAATCGCGCGACCGATTCCCAGGACCAGACCCACCAAGAGACCGGGCACCGCTGCCGGTAGCAAGAGGTGAACAAGGGTCGTGGTGCGCGACAGTCCCAGCGCCGCGGCGGAGAGCCGGTAACTAGTCGGCACGGCGCGAAACCCTTCTTCCGTTGAGCGGATCAGGATTGGCAATACCATGCAGGCCAGAGTCAGCCCGCCGGAGAGGATCGAAAAGCCGAGCCCCAGCGTCTTGCAAAAGAACGCGTTACCGAACAGGCCGAAGACGATCGACGGCACACCGGCCAAGACATCAAGGCTGCGGCGAGTCATCCGTCCGAACAGGCTGTGGTCCGATATAAATTCGGCGAGGAGGACGGCGGTGCCGATGCCGATGGGAAGAGATACGCCGAGACAGACTGCCAGAATCAACGAGGTCGAGACGAGAATCGGTCCGATCCCACCTCGGCGTCCAGCGTTCTCCGGGGGGGCAGTCAGAAATGTCCAGGAGACATGGCTCAGCCCATGCCAAACGATGTCCCCCAACAGCCAGCAGAATGTGGCGGTCACGAGTGTTGCCGCTCCCCACACGCAGGTTGACGCAAGCCATTCACGAGGATTCTGTGGTTGGTCCAGAGCTTCAGTCATATATTCTCCCGCGACTGATCCATTCCGCCGAAGCGGCGAGCACCACGATCATGGCCATCAAGACGAGTCCACTGACGAACAGCGCAGCGCGATGGTCTCCGAGCGCATAGGCCATTTCTAAGGCAATATTGGCGGTCAGCGTCCGGATTGGGTCGAAGACGCTGGAAGGAGTCTGGACCACGTTCCCACAGACCATCAGAATCGCCATGGTTTCCCCGATGGCTCGGCCGCTTGCCAGGATCACCCCAGTGAACAACCCCGACTTTGCTGCCGGAAACACCACGCCTCGGATTGTCGCCCATTGCGGAAGTCCCAATGCCGCAGCCCCGCGTAGGTATTGTTGAGGCACATTGGCAAGACTGCCGTCGGCCATCAACGCGATGGTGGGGAGGATCATGATCGTGAGGATCAGGATGCCCGCTAATAGACTGGGCCCAGGCGGTTGTATCTCTCCAATCAGCGGGACTAATACGACGAGGCCCCAGAATCCGTAGACCACGGAAGGAATGCCTGCGAGCAACTCGATCAGGCGCCGATAGGGCTGGGCAAGGGCGAGCGGTGCATAGTAATGGCAGAAGACGGCGGAGAGAATGCCTAAGGGCGTGGCGATCAACACAGAACCGGCCATGGCGAACAAGGTGCCCCACAGCATCGGCGTGAGGTTGTACAATCCCTCGGCTGGGTGCCACGAAGGATCGGTGAAGAATCGAAGTAAACCGACGTGGTGAAGAACAGGAAGCGCTTCCACGATCAGGAAGGCCACGATGAGCATGACGATTGTGCCGACGATGGCTGCTATGCCGCGCAAGAGCCAGCACAGGAGCTCGTCAGTCGACCAGCGGGACAAAGTATTGCTGCGTGATGATGTCATGCACGGCGTGGGACTGTGAGTACTCGATAAAAGCCTTG
>JANPKE010000206.1:0-3918 GCA_031425875.1 Nitrospirota bacterium | reverse complement strand
TCGCGATAATCGTAATCGTACTGGGGAGTGTCGATGACCTTGGCAACCCTGCTTCAGTCGCTAGAAGGACGGGTGAAGATTCTTGATCGCCGTGGAAATTTGGACGTGTCCGTCAACGCGATTACTGATGATTCTCGGTCTGTCCCAGCCCACTGTCTCTTTGTCGCCGTGAAAGGCGAGCAGGTTGATGGACATGAGTTTATTCCAGCGGCAATGAGAGGGGGAATGGTCGCATTGTTGTCGCAGCAACCGGTGAGTGAGGTGTCTCTTCCCTTCGTCCGCGTTGACGACTCCAGAAAGGCGCTCGGTCTGCTGGGGGGCCGCTTTTATGGAGACCCCTCGTCGAAGATTCGGATGATCGGTGTGACTGGAACAAATGGGAAAACCACTACGACGTATATCTGCAAAGCGCTGATGGAAGCCCTGGGCCACCCAGTAGGGTTGATCGGAACCGTTGCTTATCAGGTCGGTGAGCGCACGATGCCGGCCACGCACACGACACCTGGTTCTCTTGAGCTGCAACAGCTGCTTGCCAAGATGGTCACCGGCGGGTGCACCACTGCAGTGATGGAAGTGTCTTCTCATGCCCTGGCGCAAGATCGCACGAGCGGATGTGAATATGATGTGGCGGTCTTTTCGAATCTGACTCAGGATCATCTCGATTTTCACAAGACTATGGAGGAGTACTTTCAGGCGAAACTGAGACTATTTACAGAATTGAAGGGAGGGCTCAAGGCGAATAAACGGGCGATCGTCAACATCGATGACCCCTATGGAACTCGCATTGTCGAGCGCTGTCCGGCCCCGGTTTGGACCTATGCATTAAACGCCAAGGCGGACCTGCGTGCGGAAGCGGTGCGGCTGTCTCTTCAGGGGACAACCTTTACTGCGGCGACTCCGGTCGGGAGCTTCCCCATCGAGAGTCATCTCGTAGGTGAGCACAATGTCTACAACCTACTTGCTGCCATAGGCGTCGCGCTTCATGAAGGGGCCGCACCCTCGCAAATTCGTGAGGCCGTGGCGAGGGTCACGAACGTGCCGGGACGGTTCGAACGTGTGATTGCGGGCCAGCCATTTACGGTGGCCGTAGATTACGCCCACACTGAAGACGCGCTAGTCCGATTGCTGACGGCGGCACAAGTACTGAAAACGGGACGCATCATCACGGTTTTTGGGTGCGGTGGAGACCGTGACCGAGGAAAGAGGCCGAAGATGGGAGAAGCGGCCGTGCGCTACAGCGACATTGTGATACTGACGTCGGACAACCCCAGAACCGAGGATCCCCTCTCAATCCTGGAACAAGTAGAAGTCGGGGTGATCGAGGCGCTGCGGCTACGGCCACACGTCCAGTACCGAAAAGTGTCCGATCGGCGAGACGCCATCGAAGAGGCGGTGCGGGAGGCCCAGAGTGGGGATATGGTGTTGATTGCCGGTAAAGGACACGAAGACTACCAGATCGTCGGCACGCAGAAGGTTCATTTCGACGATCGCGAGGTGGCGCGCGACGCTATCGAACGACTCGGAGCCCGCATCTAGCCAACGGATGCAGGGGACGGTCGGTGCACGGAAGTATCTAGATGACGTTGTTTACCGTCGAAGAATTGCGGGAAGTGATCAGCGCTAAAGTCTTGGCCAGCGATGGGGTGAGTTGGGCAAAACAACGTATCCGTGGAATCAGTCTCGATACTCGCTCTCTTCAGCCTGGTGATCTCTTTCTTGCGCTCCAGGGAGATCGATTCGACGGCCATGACTTTGTGGCGACGGCGCTCTCGCGCGGGGCGGTTGGAGCGATCGTGCTTGATTCCTACGATGTGTCGGGGATCTCCTTGAAGCGTGGTTCGAAGCGCACCCAGCCACTTATCCTTGGTGTCCGCGATCCACTCCATGTCTATCAGCAGCTGGCTGCGTACCACCGATGCCGATTTCACATTCCTGTCGTTGCCGTCACAGGAAGCAACGGTAAGACGACGACGAAAGAAATGGTCGCCAGTGTCATGGCCCATCGCTGGAAGATTCTTAAGACGGAAGGGAATTTGAATAACCGTGTGGGCGTCCCGCAGACACTGCTTCGCCTTAACAAGCGACACAAAGGAGCGGTCATCGAGATGGGAGTCGACAATCTCGGTCAGACCACCAGGCTGTGTGAAATAGTTCACCCCACGATCGGGATCATTACGAACATCGGCCCCGACCATTTAGAGTTTTTCGGCACGATGGAGGTGTCAGCTCAGGCAAAGGCGGAGATGCTCGATCTGCTTCCTCCTGATGGAGTTGCAATCCTGAACGCAGATGATTCGTATTACGACTACCTTGCTGCGCGAGCTCGCTGTCGTGTGGTGTCGTTTGGTTTTTCGTCAAAGGCTGACGTCCGTGCCATGGATCTGAAATCTGACGGGCGCAATGGGACGATCTTTCGTCTTCTGCTTCCACGAACGGTGCGTCATACCGCAGTTCATATTCGAGTGCAAGGAGACCACAACGTCACCAATGCCTTGGCTGCAGGAGCGGTCGGTTCGATTTTGGGCTTGTCCGCAGGGGTGATCGCTCAGGGACTGTCCCGTTTCCGGCCTGCTGCCATGCGGTCGCAGGTGCGAGTGAGTCAGGGCGTGAAGTTGATCATCGACTGTTACAATGCCAACCCGGCCTCCATGAAAGCAGCGGTGCAGTTGCTCGCGCAAACAGGGGCAAAACGAAAGAGAATTGCCGTGCTTGGCGATATGCTGGAACTTGGCCCGAATGCCGCTCAGATGCATGAGGAAGTCGGCGGATTCGTGGCACGCCACGGCATTGATCAGCTCGTAGCCTGTGGACTATTGGGGCGGAGCCTCGCCAAAGGGGCGAAGCAGGCAGGACTGGATCAAGCCCATATTCTCGAAGTCCCGGATGCGCGCGCGGCGTCCGCCGCCATAAAAACCGTTGTGAAGCCGGGTGATACCGTGTTGATCAAAGCATCGCGCGGGATGAAATTAGAGCTTGTCGCTGATGCGCTTCGAGGAGCAACACATACGACAAGGAAGGCGTCCTAACGGTCGTTCAGGCTATGCTGTATATCTGGCTCTATCCATTCCATAAAGAATTGTCGTTTCTGAATGTCTTTCGGTATCAGAGCTTTCGCATCATTTATGCCGCTGTCACGGCGTTTCTGATCGCCTTTGTGCTCGCGCCGTGGGTGATTCGCAAGCTTCAAGAAATTAAGTTAGGGCAACAGATACGGGATGACGGACCGAAGCGACATCTCGCTAAAAGTGGGACGCCCACGATGGGTGGCATCCTCATTATCTTCGCAGTCACGTTGTCCACACTGCTCTGGGCTGATATCTCGCGTCCCCATATCTGGCTGGTTCTTGCTGCGACGCTGGGGTTTTGTGCCATTGGGTTTGTGGACGACTATCTCAAATTCATCAAGGCCCGATCAAAGGGGCTTTCCGCATCGCAAAAATTCACGGCTCAAATAGTCGTCGCGCTCATCGTGGCGCTGATTTTGTACTCGGTGCCTGGTTACAGCACGAAGCTGAGTGTGCCATTTTTCAAGAGTTTCACGCCTGATTTGGGATGGTTTTATATTGTCTTTGCCGTGTTGGTGATCGTCGGTTGTTCCAACGCCGTGAACCTCACTGATGGTCTCGACGGGCTGGCTATCGGTCCTGTGATGATTGCTGCGTTGGCGTACACCGTGGTCGCTTACGTAACCGGTCACCGATTGATGTCAGAATACCTTCTGATCCCACACATCGACGGAGCCGGAGAGTTGGCGGTCTTTACGGCGGCCATCCTGGGTTCGAGTCTCGGGTTCCTTTGGTTCAACACCTATCCGGCCTCGGTCTTTATGGGCGATGTCGGTTCGCTCCCGCTTGGGGCGGCCCTTGGGACGGTCGCGGTCATCAGCAAGCATGAGCTGTTGTTGCTCATGGTCGGCGG
>JANPKE010000205.1:0-1592 GCA_031425875.1 Nitrospirota bacterium | reverse complement strand
TGGCACTCCGTGGAGCAACGGTTGGCTCGTTGGCTGTTGGCACACCACGAGCGGACCGGAGACATCATCTTGCCCTTTACGCACGAATTCCTCGCCGAGCAACTCGGCTCCCAGCGAACAACGGTGACGGAAGCCCTGTGCTTGTTTCAAGGAGATGGTTTGGTCCGCCATGGATATGGGAAAGTTGAATTGATCGACATCGACAGGCTGACGCGCCTCAGCTGCGAATGTCTTGGTCTTGCCGCACAAGCCATTCAAGATTATCTTCGTGATATTCAGACGTATGACTCGTGATCAGTTTCGCCAAAAGCCTGTCGAATATCCGCTCAGTAGTTGAGGAAGATGGCTGCGGGCGGATCCGGCGATGCTCTGATCAGCGTGCACCGACGTAGCAGATGACCTCCTACGCCGGTGCATTGTCCCAGTGCACTTATTCCTTCTTGGCTTGCCCTGTTTGCGCATCGACCAGCACATTCTGGCTCTTGTGATTCTGATCGATGACCTCGACTTCATATACGGTCCGGCCGCTTTCGGTCCCGATCTCAGCTTCCACGGCCTTACCGGGGACGAGCTTGACGGCATTCCTCACCGCTTCTTCCAGCGTAATCTTAGCCGACGCAATCAGCTCTTTATTGGTTTCGAAAATCGCCCACGCCGGCGAACTCACCATGGTCATCATAACTGCTGCAAGCATGATTTTTCTCATCTGTCATCTCCTCCTCAATATTTGAAATATGAATGGAATCGCCCTTACTGTTACTCGGTAGACGCTGAACGGACGTTGGGTTACCTGGGACCGGTCCCTGATGGGTTCTGTTTGTCGAACCACTCGTTCGTCCACTTCATGACATCTTCCTTCTTGTCACCGTAGCGCTCCTGCACGCGCCCCGTGAACTTCTCATAGTTCCCTTCAGCCTCCGTCATATCGTCATCCGTAAGCTGTCCCCACTGACGTTTGACCTCGCCCTTGAACTGACTCCATTTCCCTTTGAATTGATCTGCGTTCATGTCTCCTCCTGGTTAGAGTTGATCAACGTCCCTGCGTCAATTTAACGTTGAGGGCTATGCTAGTAAGCTAGGCAATGCCCTGGTTCTGGCTTCCGGATCTAACGCCGTTGATACGTACACCCAGTCATGGGTTAGTCAGGGCACCAGACATTCAGTGGAGTAGAGCGCGGTCCCGAGGTCATCAGGATGGCGTGGTCTTCCGCGGATTAGAGGTCATGAAGTGTGCTCGGTATGTGGATCATTGAGTAGTCCTTCGGCCGTGGAGCCGGTTCACAATGAACTTCCGGCCCTCCTCCGCCGACAAGAGTGCCAGTGCCCCGAACACGAGTGGGCCGAAGATCCAGAGAGGTAAAGGACTGGTTCCAAAGATCGCGTTGCCCCAGGGGGTATAGAGGATCAATACCAGGACGACGAGTTCGATCGCGATTCCCCAGAGGAGCAATGGATTGGTGAACCAGCCGAGTCGGGCGAGCGACACACGGTCTGAGCGGCAGGCGAACACGATTGCCACCTGGGCGATGACGATGGCGGCGAAGGTGGCGCCGGTCGCCTGTTTGTATAGCGGATCGGACCATTCGAGCGGC
>JANPKE010000204.1:0-1895 GCA_031425875.1 Nitrospirota bacterium | reverse complement strand
TGGTAGAAACGGCACGAGATGCCGTTTCTACCAGGACATCCCGTGATCAAACTGGGTGGGCCTCAAGCCATCGGTCCCGTGTCGGCAGCCCCGTTCGGCAGTCCGAGCATCCTTCCGATTTCCTGGGTGTACATCGCCTTGATGGGGCGCGACGGACTGACCAAAGCCACGCAGGTGGCCATCCTCAATGCCAACTACATGGCTAAGCGGATGGAAAAACATTACCCCATTCTGTACCGGGGCGATTCCGGGTTGGTGGCTCACGAGTTCATCCTGGATCTCCGTGAATTCAAGGAGAGCGCCGGGGTCGAAGCGATGGATGTCGCCAAGCGATTAATGGACTACGGCTTCCATGCCCCAACCGTGTCGTTCCCCGTGGCCGGTACGCTCATGATCGAACCGACGGAAAGCGAAGCCAAGAGTGAGCTTGATCGGTTCTGCGAGGCCCTGATCCTGATCCGCGCCGAGATTCAAGAAATTGTCGACGGACGCCAGCCGCGAACGAACAATGTGCTGAAGAATGCACCGCATACCGCCTCCGCCGTCACGGCAACGGAGTGGAATCGGCCTTACAGCCGAGAGCAGGCGGCGTTTCCTGCACCCTGGCTGAGGAACAGCAAGTTCTGGCCGAGCGTGAGCCGCATCGATGAAGCCTACGGCGACCGCCATCTGGTCTGCAGTTGCCCTCCGATCGAAAGTTATCAGCCCTAGCCAGCTCATCCTCCGCCGTTGCCTCTTGGCTATCCTCTCCTGCATGGGCGACGGTCGACCCTGCCTTGTCCATTTTCCACGCTCACAGTAGAGTACAGCAACGGGCTCTGACCAGGAGGTTCTATGAGCGACATCGGACGTCGAGGTTTTCTGGTGCGGACTGGTTTGGCCTTGGGCGCAGCGGTTCTGGCTGGTGCCCACGCGCGCGCGTCTGCCGATCAACAAGTCCCGCAGTACAGATTCAAAAACTGGGAAGACCTCCGGACCCAGTTTCCGTTGTCTCCTCAACTTATCCATCTGGCGGCATTTTTTCTCGCGTCCCATCCGACGCCGGTGCGTGAGGCGATCGAGCGGCACCGCGCCGGCCTCGATGCCGATCCCATCGGCTATTGGGTTGAACATGAGGAAAAACAGGAAGCGAAGGTGCTCCAGGCGGCAGCCGAGTATCTGGGAGGCAATCCCACCGACATCGCGTTGACCGACAGCACGACGATGGGCCTGGGCCTGCTCTATAGCGGTATCCGGCTTGGCAGCGAGCGGGAAATTTTGACAACGACCCACGACCACTATTCGACGGAAACGGCGCTGCGTCTCCGTGCTGAACGGACAGGCGCCATGGTGCGACAGATTCACCTCTATCGTTCCACCAAAACTGTGTCTCGTGATGAAATCGTCGATTCGTTACGCAAGAGCATCACCCCGATGACGCGCATTGTGGCGGTCACCTGGGTCCATTCCAGTACCGGGCTCAAGCTGCCGATCCGTGACATGGCGCTGGCAGTCCAGGCCATCAATCGTTCGAGAGACGAGCGGGACCGGATCATCTTCTGCGTGGACGGAGTCCATGCGTTAGGGGTTGAGGATTTCCGCGTGAGCGAGCTTGGCTGCGACTTCTTGATTGCCGGGACGCATAAATGGATGTTCGGTCCACGCGGGACTGGTCTCGTCTGGGGCCACCCACAGGCCTGGCCGATCGCCCAGGCGACGATCCCGACGTTCAATTCACAGGTCTTTGACCGCTGGATGGAGAACAAGTCGTCGAAGGATCTGCCTCCATCCATTCACATGACTCCGGGGGGGTTCCATTCCTTCGAACATCGCTGGGCGCTGGATGAAGCCTTTACGTTTCATCAGGCCATCGGGAAAGCTAGGGTGACTCAGCGGATCTATGAACTGAACCAGCA
>JANPKE010000203.1:0-2192 GCA_031425875.1 Nitrospirota bacterium | reverse complement strand
GTCGCCTCGAGAGTTGAGCAGGTGTTGGTGGCGGAGAAAGCCATTCACGACCAGGAGGATCAATTACGGCGACTTTTGAACCCGGGCGAAGAGGAATTGCGTCAAGACGTGCGACTCACACCTGCCGATGCCCCGGTCACGTTCCTGGAGCCTCTCAGCCTCCAGGAGGCCATCGACATCGCCATCGAACAACGTCCAGAAATCACCCAGGCCAAGAAAAATATCGAGTCGGGCGAACTCAACAAGCAATTCGCCCGCAACCAATTGTTGCCGACTCTGTCGTTCCAGGGCACGATGGGATTAGCCGGCCTCGGCGGCGATTACAGCGAATCCTTTACGAGAAACTTCAGTAGTGACTTCTATAACTATGGAGCGGGATTGGTGCTCAGTTATCCGCTCGGCAACCGCGCAGCCGTCAGCACGTATAGCAAACGTCAACTGGAAGCCAAGAACGCGGAAATCACGCTTGCCAACGTGCGGCAACAAATCATCGTCGGCATTCGTGAGGCGGTGCGTCGAGTCCAGACCGACTTCAAGCGCATCGAGACCACCCGTTCGGCACGCATCATGGCCGAAAAACAGCTGCAAGCCGAACAGGAACGGCTGAAAGTCGGCCTCAGCACGACTCGCTTCGTGCTTGATTTCCAACGCGATCTGGCCACGGCTCAGGGGAACGAACTACGGGCCGTCGTCGATTACAACAAGTCACTGTCCAATCTCGCACGGCATAAGGCGACCACGTTGGATCGCTATCATCTCGAGCTCTCGTAGCTTGCCCATGGCGTCCGGGCCAGATCGGCTGGCTTCAGATCACATCAGCGCTGTGGGAGCAGCACTGCCGCTGCTCCCCATTGCGGCAACATTCGGCTACTACGGTCTGCCCCCTTCTTTCAGGGAACAGCTCCTCGTTCAATTCGCGCCGCAAGTCCTCGCCTATGTCGCACTTGGTCTCTGGGCTACGCGTGCCACGCAGGTCACAATTCAACTCGGGTTAGAAAAAGAAAAGATACGGAGCGGCCTGCAGTGGGGAGTTCTAACGGGAATGTGCTTAGGCGGTCTGAATACCTTCGTGATTCTGGTAGTCTATCCGTCATTGGGTTTCGACATCACTTTTTTGAAGCAGACGCCCCATGGTCGGCTTCCCGTCCTGCTCATGGTGCCATGGCTCATCTGCTGCATTGCGCTGTTCGTGGAAGTGAACTTTCGTGGTTTCCTCTTGGGCCGACTGGCGAAACTCGAATCGCATTGGCGAGGAACCGACTCACGCCCACGGCCGGCGCTCCTCGCCCTCGCAGTCAGCTCACTCACATTTGCCTTCGACCCCTTCCTGGTGCATACGTTCCAACATCTCCACTGGATCGCTGTATGGGATGGACTCATGTGGGGAACCATCTGGCTCAGAACCCGCAATCTCTGGATTACGATTGTGGCCCATGCTATTGAGGTCATCATCCTATACAGTGCCGTCAAAGCGACGATAGGATAAAATACGTGTCGCCGCACGATCTTCATGAGGGTGAGGCGCCAGCCACGAAAGCGTTTCACGGACACGAAGGAGGATAGTGTGTGAACGATCTCGGGAAGTATCTGCTCTATTTTCTGCTCGGCGGCTCGATTGTGAGCTTCTCCACGTATCTTGGCTCGCAGGGCAAATCGTTTTTGGCCGCCATGGCCAGCACGTTTCCCGCCATTACTGGCGTCACCTTTATCTTGCTCTATGGCAGCGGCGGTGGGGCCACGACGGTCGACTACGCCAAGAACTTGCTGTGGTTTGTCCCGCCCTGGACCGTCTACGTCGTCGCGATGATCCTGGGCATTCCGCGCCTTGGCTTCTGGCCGGCGATGGTCGGCTCGCTCGTCCTGTATATGGGATGTGTGGGACTGGTGAAGCTGGTGCTGCGGTAGATCCTGTGGGTTAGCCAGTTAGCTTCGGCTTGCCAAAGGGTACATTATTGCGTACACTTCCAGAAAGCGAGGTGCAGCCATGACCAAAACGATGTCTCTTAAACAAGCTCGGTCTCGATTCTCTTCTCTGATTGATAAAGCGGATCGCTTGTCAGAACGATTCATTGTGACCAAGAACGGAACGCCGAAAGCCGTCGTGATGGGAGCTGACGAATATGAGAGCTGGGTGGAAACCCTGGAGTTGCTCTCGAATCCGAAAGCAGTCAAGGCACTCCAGCAAGGTTTGA
>JANPKE010000202.1:0-2190 GCA_031425875.1 Nitrospirota bacterium | reverse complement strand
TCCACCAGATCAGCAGGATTCAGATCGTCGGCATCACCGATCAGAATCCCTCGGCTCCCGGGCTCACGCGCGCCCAAGAGCTCCACGTGCCGGTCTATGACCGGGTGACCGACTTGATCACGCACCAAGGGCTCAACCTTGCGATAGACGTCACCGGTGATCCAGCCATGGAGTCGGTGCTTCGGGAGGAGGTGCCTGCGGGGGCCGACGTAGTCAATGGCCAGACCGCACGGCTTCTGTGGGTACTCGTGCAACATGAATCGACATTGCAAGCTGAATTGCTCCATGCAGAGAAACTCGCTGGAATCGGCTCGTTCGCCGCCGGTATCGCGCATGACATGAACAATCCGCTCCAGCTGATTCTGGGTCTGGCGGAAAATCTGACGGACGAAACGGACCTGGAAGCCGTGCACCTGCAGGCCCACGATATTATTGAAGCCGTGAAACGGACGACGGCCATTTGTCGAGACCTTACGTCCTATTCTCGTCGCGCATCCTTACGGCAAGACTGCCTGATTAGCGTCGGCGGCAAGTTGGATGAAGCGCTCAAGATTGCCCGCTATGCGGTGGCGCTCCAAGACATTGATATTCGCAAGCTGTATCAGCCCGACGTCGTGGTGAAGGGGAACCCCGATGAGCTTCTCCATGTGTTCGTCAATCTCATTACCAACGCTGTGCAGGCCATGGAACACCACGGAACCTTGACGCTGGAAACCCACGCGATGGCCGACGCGACGCAAATTCGTGTCTCCGATACCGGCAGCGGCATCGCCCCAGAGCTCCTTGGTCGAATCTTTGAACCCTTCTTCACGACAAAACCACCAGGGAAGGGAACCGGATTGGGTTTGTACAATATCAAAAATGTGATTCATCACATGAATGGCACGATAGGGGTCGACAGTCAGATCGGCCGAGGCTCAACCTTTACCCTCACATTTCCCGGTGAGTCCGGTGCCGGTGAGAGGACCACTCAGTCATGAAGGGAACTCCGATGCCATCGCCGCCTGGTACCAGATGGGGGCTGAAGGCGAAAGTCATCCTCTCTATGCTGCTCGTCGGTGTCATCCCGCTCGTCGTCGGCTTGGGGATGGCATTCTGGCAGGGGTCTCAAGAAATCCGGGAAGTCAGTGGGGAAAGCTTTAAAGCACTGGCGACCGAAGCCGCCCGTAAACTCGATCTCCTCCTCGCCGAAGAAATCGCGCACACCGCGCGCATCGCGAATGACCCGGCGATCATTCGCGCGTTGGAGCAACGGCGTGATGCGCGGGGAGACCCCAAGAGTCCGGCCACGGCACTCACTGACTTCGAGCAGCGCTGGAAGGCAAAAGATGCTGCAGCCGTCAAGTCCATTAACGATAATCCTCTCAGCACCTTGCTCCATGAATACTTTACCGGCGTCCATAGTGCGCCGGGCCAGTCGCTTCCGCACGTGGTTCGCTCATCGACAAAGATGCTCTTCCTGACCGATGCGCAGGGTGCGCTCGTCGGGACCATGACCGACCATCCGGCGTTCCGCCACCAGAAGACCCACTGGTGGCAGGGTGCCTTCAATAAAGCGGTGGGCAAGCTCTATGTTGAAGATGTCCGTTTCGACGACCAGGTGAACGCCTATGTCTTCTCCATCTCACTCCCCGTCATGGATAGTCTCCGTTACGAGGTCGTCGGAGTGCTGCACCGCGTGATCGATGCCAAAGAGTTCTTCTCTCCCGCCACTCATGTCACTCGATTTGGGAAGACCGGCCACGTCATGTTGATCGACACCAACGGGATCGTCGTCAGCTGCCCAATTCTTCCCACCGGCGTCCCGTTGTCCGATCCGAAGCTCATCCCACTCATCACACCGCCACACCCCGGTTGGGTGCAAGCCTCGAGCGACGGTCACGGCGGACAGTCCACCTCCGTCATCGGCTTTGCCCCTCTGACAGAGACCAGCCGCGCGACCAACGGCTCGATCGACAATGGGTCGTGGCACACCTTCGTCTGGCAATCCTCCGATGAACTCTTCGCGCCGATTCAGCATCTGTTCACCTGGGTGACAGTATTCGGAGCCGTGGCTGTCGTGCTGCTGGCCGCGCTGGGTTACGTCGCGGCCGGCCGCATCGTCACGCCGGTGCGGCAACTGCAACTGGCCGCGCAGTCAATCGGACGTGGCGAATTGCGGACACCGACCCCGAGAATCGGGTTGTCCAG
>JANPKE010000201.1:0-5569 GCA_031425875.1 Nitrospirota bacterium | reverse complement strand
GCACCCCCTCAAACATACTGGCCGCCTCCCTGGACTCCCCGAGACGCAGCAAGGCCTCTCCCATCCAGAATCGAATGTAATCGTCGAGCACGAGAAAATCCCGCTGGGCTGCCCGAAGGTATGGCAGACCGGCAGCGGGATTTCGATCGATCAATATCACCCCGGACAGCAACCCGGCACGCTTGGCCCACTGCGTGCCGGGAAATCCCTCCATCACCTTTCGGAGACGTTCCAGCTTGAGCGCCACCACTTGATCTTTCGTCAGCGTCTGACCTAGTCGCTCTTTCGGCCAGGCCGCCGCCACAAAACACTCTTCCGCAGTCGCACAGCCAGTAGTCGTCGATTGTTCGGAAGCCTCAACCTGTGCCGCATACCCATCGCATGAGAAAACACCTCCAAGGACGAGGGCCAGGCTTGACGCGACCGCCAGGCGGCAACCACGGAGAGAACGATACTTGGTAGCAATCTTCATCATGATGGCCTGACGACACTCATCCGTGTTCATTATATACAGAGCCGCCTGCAATGAAAGAAGTTTCCGGACCCGATGATGGGTCTGGCCGTATGCGGCATGACTTCCGCTATGGTAGGCTCATAGCGTTGAGGATGATATGGCCGACTTGCAGATAATCTCTTCCGGTACCGTGACAACGCTCTTGAGTCTTACGGAGCCACAGATGGTGAAGTTTGTCCGCGCGCAACACTGGCCAGACTATCGCGCACAGCAAATCTTGCGATGGATCTATCAACGGCGCGCACGGACTCTCACCGACATGACGGATCTCCCCATGCATGATCGCATGACCCTGTCTCAATCCACCAAGGTGGGGCGCTCGGCACATACCAGGATCTTATCGTCGCAGGACGGAACGCGCAAACTGCTCTTGATGCTCGACGATGGCCTGACGATCGAGGCCGTCCTGATTCCGGATGAGGATCGGTTGACGCTCTGCGTGTCAACTCAGGTCGGGTGTATGTTGGATTGTGGATTCTGCCTGACTGGGAGAATGGGACTGAAACGCAACCTTAAGCTTCACGAAATCATCGATCAGATCCTGACCGCGCAAGACCTGCTGAGCTCCGATGAACACATTACGAATCTCGTGTTCATGGGGATGGGGGAACCTCTGGCCAATGTGGAGAGCCTCAAGGCGGCCGTGACTGCGTTGACCAACACACCGTGGGGCCTTGGGTGGTCGCGTAGACGCCTGACAGTGTCCACGGCGGGGTTGGCATCTCGCCTTCCGGAGGTCGCGGCGCTCGGCGTGAATCTCGCCATCTCGCTCAATGCCACCACTGAAGAACAGCGACGAGCGCTGATGCCTGCTGCCAGCGAGATCGCGTCACTGAGATCACTCCTTGCTGCTTGTCGCCGCTATCCGCTCGCCCCTCGCCAACGGCTGACCTTCGAATATGTGCTGCTCGCCGACGTCAACGATCATGCGACTGATGCCCGCCGACTGATACAATTGCTCAAATCCATACGGTGTATGGTCAACTTGATTCCGTTCAATGAATTTCCAGGCAGCCCTTTTCATCGCCCGTCCGAACAGGCGGTGCTTCGTTTTCAATCCATCCTCCGAGACGCCGGCCTCGATGCATTCGTTCGAAAGAGCCGAGGACGGGACGTGCTCGGCGCCTGCGGACAACTTGGAGAACTCCCCAGCAACCGACCTTCCCTTACCTTGACACCTATTGAAACTCGTTGCTAGCATGACAAGCTCTACCTAATCATGATCATGCGGACTATCCACTATCATTGGCGCATCCACCTCGTAACGGCGCTGCTCGTCTTCGGCTCGATCTCGATCTCGCTCGGGGCAGAGCCGAGCGAATACATCCTCTCCAACGGCATGAAAGTGCTGCTGGTTGAAGTTCCCAAGGCTCCGGTCGCCACGGTGCAGGTCTGGTACAAAGTCGGTTCTCGAAACGAGGTCATGGGACGGGCAGGACTCTCGCACATGCTTGAGCACATGATGTTCAAGGGCACGGCACGGTATCCGAAAGGCTCATTTTCACGAATCGTGAGAAAAAACGGCGGTATCGACAACGCGTTTACCGGACAAGACTTTACCGCCTATTTTGAGAACGTGGCAGCGGATCGTGTCGGACTGGCTCTTGAGCTGGAGGCCGATCGGATGCAGGGCCTCCTTCTCGATCACAGCGAATTTCAGACCGAGCGCGACGTCGTGAAAGAAGAACGCCGCCTCAGATCCGAAGATGACCCGCAAGGTGCGCTGGTTGAAGCGCTGTTTGCCCAAGCCTTCCTCAGCCATCCCTACCATTGGCCCGTTATCGGATGGTTTGCCGATCTCGATGCGATGTCTCTTGAAGACTTGCAACGTCACTATGACACGTTTTACTCTCCCAACAATGCAACCCTCTTGGTGGTGGGTGATATCAAGGCCGACTCTCTACTTCCAACGATCAAGCGCCTGTTTGAACCGATTCCCAGAGGTCCCTCACCCAAGCAAACCCTGGCACCGGAACCGGAACAGCGAGGCGAGCGCCGTTTTCTCTTGAAACGCGAAGCCCAGGTCCCTTTTGTCATGATGGGGTTTCGCGTACCCAACTATTCGAGCGAAGACTCCTATGCGCTCGACATCCTCGAATCGATCTTATCTCACGGGAAAAGCTCCCGCCTCTACCAAAGCCTGGTCTATGACCAGAAGAATTCGTTGGCCGTCGGGGCCGAATACAGTGTGCTGCAGACGGATCCCGGCTTGTTTTATTTCTATTCATTGGTGAATCCAGGCGCAAAGGTTGAAGGGGTCGAAGAGGCCATCCAGCGTGAGATCGTGCGGCTCCAGAATGAACCGCCGTCCGAGCAGGAGCTTCAGCGAGCCAAGAACCAAGTTGAGGCGGCGCGCGTCTTCGAGCAAGATTCGAATTTTCGCCATGCCATGTTGATGGGACAAGCAGAATCCGTCGGCGCCGGCTGGAGGCGGGTGGATCAATTCGTGGAACGTATCCGTGCGGTGACTGCGAAGGACATCCAGCGGGTTGCGAAGCAATATCTCACCCAAGACAATCGGACCGTCGGCATTCTCATTCCTTTGCCCCCTCCTCCCCCGGACCCAGCCCCCACAGCCGTTCATGAGGGGAGGTCATAAAGAACCATGGTGACTGAGGCGAGAGACCAGAAGCGCCATTCTCCTGCCCATCGATCCGCTCGACGATGGCTGGCGGCAAGACTGGTGGTGCTGGTCCTGTGCGGGGTGTGCGCTGCGAGGCCAGCACATGCCGCAGATATTTCACCCACGAGATTCATCACCCCGAATGGGATGACCGTTCTCGTACTGGAACAGCATTTCCTCCCCATCGTTGAAATCCATGCCCTCATCAAATCCGGCTCAGCGCAGGATCCTCCGGAAAAGGCTGGTCTTGCGAATTTCGTCGCCAGCCTCCTAGATGAGGGGACAACAACCAGATCCTCCAGGCAACTAGCCGAACAGATCGACTTTGTCGGAGGTTCGTTGGGAGCCCAGGCGGGCGAAGATTTCACGACCGCGTCGGCCCGCACGCTAAAGAAAGACGTCGATCTCGGATTCACTCTCCTCGCCGATATTCTTCAGCGCCCCGCTTTTCCCAAACACGAGTTCGAACGAGTGCGATCACAGATCCTTGGGGAAATTACCAGCGATAATGACGATCCCGGGCATGTTGCCATGAAAGCCTTCAATCAGTTGGTCTTTCAGAATCATCCCTATCGTTGGCCGGTGAACGGGACGGAGGAAACGTTGGGCAAGGTTACCTTGGCGGATGTGCAGAACTTCTACGCCAAAGAGTATCTTCCCAACCAAGTCATCCTCACTATCGTCGGTGACGTGACGGTGGATCAAGCAACGACACTCGTCCAAACATATTTTGGATCCTGGAAGAAAGGGGTGGTCCAACCCAGAACAGTCAAGAAGCCGGCTGCTATCGACAAAAAGATCGTGCAGCTTATCGAAAAGGATCTCACACAATCGACGATTGTCATCGGTCACCCTGGAATCAGTCGAACCAACCCTGATTATTACGCCGTCACCGTCATGAATCATGTGTTAGGAGCTGGGGGATTTTCATCACGGCTCATGGATACCATTCGAGACAAGCAGGGGCTTGCTTATGGTATCACCAGTCATTACGACGCCCGGGCACTACCAGGGTCTTTCTGGATCAACCTGCAGACTCGGACAGAAACCACCAATCAAGCGATCAGCGGCGTCTTGGCTGAGATGAAGGCGATTCGGGAGGTCCCGGTCAGCGATCAGGAATTGGCCGATGCCAAAGCATTTTTAATGGGCAGCTTCCCCTTGCGGCTCGATTCTACCTCGAAGCTGGCGCAAGTCTTGGCACAAGTAGAGTTTTTTGGGTTGGGGTACGACTATTTTAGTCAGTACCAAAAATGGATTGAGCGAGTGGCGAAAGAAGATGTACTCCGCGTTGCCAAACAGTATCTTGATCCGCAGCACTACGCGTTGATCGTCGTCGGCAACATTGCCAAAGCAAAAGTTCGCCAATAAATTCCTGAACGAGTACGCCATGCCATCGCCGACCCTTCAGAACAAGCTGGACCGACTCAGAACCCTATTGACGGAAATGGGTTCGGTGATCGTGGCCTACTCGGGTGGAATCGACAGCACTTTCGTGCTCAAAGTGGCCCATGAACAGCTCCGCGAGAACGCCGTCGGCATTACAGCCATCTCTCCCACATTTCCATCGATCGAGTTGGAAGCGGCCACACGAGTTGCACAGGAGATCGGTGCCCGCCATGAGACCGTGCAGACAGATCAGCTTGCCATAGATGACTTCGTGATGAATGACGCCAATCGTTGTTTTCACTGTAAGACCGACCTGTATCAACTTCTTGGGAATGTGCGGCAATCGCGGGCTGCTGCCTATGTCGTCGATGGAACCAACATGGACGATCTGGGTGATGACCGACCCGGCATCAAAGCCGCTCGGGAATGGGGGGTGCGCAGCCCACTCGTTGAGGCTGAACTGTCAAAAGCCGATATCCGCATTTTTGCCAAGGAGCTGGGGCTTTCGAATTGGGACAAACCAGCCGCTGCCTGTCTTTCGTCAAGAATTCCGCGCGGAATCGTGATCACCAGCGAACAATTAAGCCGTGTTGAAGGAGCGGAGGCCGTACTCCATCGTGAAGGGTTCCGCCATTTTCGAGTGCGCAGTCACGGTGAGATCGCGCGGATTGAATTGGCACAGGACGAACTCCCTCGGTTGATGGAATCAGATCGCTGTGGAGAAATCAGTGCCAGGCTGAAAGCGTTAGGATTCAAATTTGTGACGGTGGATCTGGAAGGCTACCGGCCGGGTGAAGTCACCTTGCGCTGACTCCACCCGCAGATCACGAGAACTTAGCGTGGATGTGATTTTGAAAGGGCCTCAAGAGCTTCGTCGGCATACTTTTTGTGATCAGCCTCTACTAAGCTCCGCTGAACCACTTTTTCCGCTACCATCAGAGCGAGTTCTGTCGTCTGGGCTCGAATGTCTTGTAGGGCCTTGCGACGTTCTTGATCGATCTGGCGTGTCGCATCACCCTTGATACGCTCCGCTTCCGCAGTCA
>JANPKE010000200.1:0-2039 GCA_031425875.1 Nitrospirota bacterium | reverse complement strand
CCGAGTTTGAAGCGAGGGCTGCCGTCGCGTAACCAGGTGTCCACGGAATTGGGGGAAGGTCATTTTATTATCCGTCCTCTGCCGTGCACTAGTATTGTGGTCACATTGGGTACCGGTCAGAGGTACCATCTTTAGGTGTGGAAATAGGATGAAGGCGGCGTACCCTTTCGGTTGGACATCAACCAACCACGCCTCCGTTGGAGCGGAGGAGAAAGGATACGCCACCATGAAGCAGACAACCAGCACCGCAGCCATGGAGTCAAGCGCGGTGTGTTACGCGACGCTGGAGCAGTGGGCCCGGGGGCAGATTCAAGCCCAGTTGCAACACCTCTTGGAGGAAGAAGTGACCACGTTCCTCGGCCGAGCCCGGCACGAGCGCCGAGGCGCGGTGTCGCCGATCGATTTACCAACCGGGAGCCGAAATGGCTACGGTAAACCACGCGCCTTCTCGATGATGAGTGGGACGGTGACGGTCCGACGCCCGCGCGTTCGCGATCTGACGGCCCGGTTTGAAAGCACGGTGCTCCCGCTCTTCACGCGACGCACCCAGGAGGTCGGCACGCTGCTTCCGGAGCTGTACCTGCACGGGCTGTCCGCTGGAGACTTTGAGCTGGCGCTACGCGGCCTGCTGGGCGAGGGGGCGCCGCTATCGGCAAGCTCGCTGCAACGGCTGAAGGCTCGCTTCGAGCTTGAGTACGAGACGTGGGCGAAACGGGATCTGTCGGATCTGCAGATCGTCTATTGGTGGGCCGACGGCCTGTACGTGAAGGCGGGTATCGAGGACCGCAAGCGCGCACTCCTCACGATCGTGGGCGCACTCAGCACGGGCGAGAAGATTGTGCTGGCCTGTGAGAGTGGCGAGCGGGAGAGCAAGGAGAGTTGGCTGAAGATCTTGCGCGATCTCAAACACCGCGGACTCACCTTCCCACGGCTGACGGTGGCCGATGGACATCTCGGGATCTGGGCAGCCGTCGGCGAAATTCACCCGACAGGAGCGGAACAGCGGTGCTGGAACCACAAGATCACCAATGTCCTCAATGATCTGCCGAGGCGAATCCAGCCACAGGCGGCCGAGCTGCTGAAGGCAATGCCGTATGCGGAGACGAAAGCCGAATGCGAACGGCGGCGTGATGAATTCGTGCAGACATACCGGAGGACGGAGAAGAACGCCGTCGACACGCTGCTGCGGGACTGGGATCGCATGGTCACGTTCTACGCGTTCCCACAAGCACACTGGATTCATCTCCGAACGACGAACATCGTGGAATCACCCTTCGCTTCGGTGCGACTCCGTACGGACGCGTCCCGCCGCTACAAACGCGTAGAGGGAGCCCAGGCCATCATCTGGAAGATGCTTCGGGTGGCTGAGCAGTCGTGGAGAAAACTCAATGCGCCGGAGCTGCTGCCGCTGGTCGCCTCTGGTGTGCCCTTCACCGATGGAAGAATGACCAGATCAGGCAAGGCGAACAGCAATAGAAACCACCAGTCCGAGAGGACCGCCGCCTGAACCTGATTTACACACCTCTTGACGATGGCTCTGCCTTTGGCCCTTATGGTGTCTGGGGTCCAAGTTGGCAAGAATTTAATCAAACGTTTCAATCTGGCGGTATATATGGTTCGCCCGTACTTCCTCCAATTAATAGTGCTCCTGGTGCCCAGTATGGAAAGCCGGACGCCTTTGGGCCATATGGAGTGTGGGGGCCATACTGGCAGGATTTTAATCAAACCTTCCAACGTCGGTAGTTCTTGATGGTTTGGTCTCTGAAGTTCAGCCTTTTGTCGTAGTAGTTCCTTTTTGTCCTGGTGGCACAAAGCTAATATGGATCCTAAATCGATGACAGGGTGGGGGTGTGCCGATTTGTCGATTACGGCTGCAATACTCTCTCTTTTGTCTTCCATCAGTGCCAGGATGCTCAACGCGGAGGCAGTCCGCTGGTCGTCCTTACGGAGAGACCCATCCTGGCGCTGTTAGGGCTGTTCCTCTTCTTGTCGACACTTCCCGCCGTGGGAAGGGATTTCGCTGACGTGATCGTCGACGG
>JANPKE010000199.1:0-2237 GCA_031425875.1 Nitrospirota bacterium | reverse complement strand
CGGAGGGTCCTCGACCGTTCGCACTCGTGACTCCACCCTGAGGGGCGGCGGGGAGGACGAACAGGCCGCTGGAACGCACATCCTCCACTGCCTGGGT
The DNA here is from genome assembly GCA_031425875.1 of Nitrospirota bacterium. GTDB lineage: Bacteria > Nitrospirota > Nitrospiria > Nitrospirales > Nitrospiraceae > Nitrospira_D. Next base: position 2,140 of record JANPKE010000199.1, on the reverse strand, counting down.
CGGTGAATAGGACGCGATTAACGACGAGCCGGTCGATCGATTGTCGACGGATCCCATCGAAGGTGTTGGGATCACGTATAACGCATCGGCGACAAAGGCATTGATGGAGTGGGCGATCAGGAGACCACTTCCGACTAGACCGAGGAAGAGACCGATGCGGCGCATATGTTGATGAGGGATTGGTGGCACGATAGTTTCTCTAGTTCTACTTGCCTCATGGTACATGGCTCATGTTGGTGGCCGCAAGAATCTTTTAGCAAACTCTTTTGGGTCATGGGTAGACAAGTAGGCCGAAGCACGCAATAATCCCTTCCTTACCCAAGGGAGGGTCTACGCGTGAAGAAAGCCTTGATTACCGGGATTACGGGCCAAGATGGGTCGTACTTGTCGGAGCTGTTACTGGGGAAGGGCTACGACGTCTACGGCATCATCCGCCGGTCCAGCTCGTTCAATACGGGTCGACTCGATCCCATCTATGAAGATCCGCATGTCCCCCATCGGCGCCTCCACTTAGTCTATGGCGATCTCAACGACGCCAGTTCCCTCAATCGGATCTTGCGAACCGTCCAGCCCGATGAAATCTATAACCTCGGCGCCCAGAGCCATGTGCGGGTCAGCTTCGATATCCCGGAATATACCGGAGAGATCACCGGACTCGGTACCATCCGCCTCCTGGAGGCCATCCGAGAGTCCGGGCTCAAGCCTAAGTTTTATCAAGCCTCCTCCAGCGAAATGTTCGGCAAGGTCCTGGAGGTGCCACAGAAGGAAACGACGCCGTTCTACCCCAGGAGTCCGTATGGGGCGGCCAAGGTGTATGCGTACTGGATTACCGTGAACTATCGGGAGGCCTACGATCTGTTTGCCTGCAATGGCATCCTGTTCAATCATGAATCGCCGCGGCGCGGGGAAACCTTTGTCACGCGGAAAATCACCAAAGCGGCGGCACGGATCAAGCTCGGTCTGCAACAAGATTTGTTTCTCGGTAACCTCGATGCCAAGCGGGACTGGGGATATGCCGGCGACTATGTCGAAGCCATGTGGATGATGCTTCAGGCGCCAACGCCGGACGACTATGTCATCGCAACGGGTGAGACCCATACTGTCAAGGAAATGCTGGAGCTGGCGTTCGACCGTCTGCAACTGGATTGGAAAAAACATGTCAAGATCGATGCAAAGTATTACCGGCCGACCGAAGTCGATCTGTTAATCGGAGACTGCAGCAAAGCCAAAAAACACCTCGGGTGGCAACCGAAGGTGCGATTTGAAGAGCTCATCGCCATGATGGTCGATGCGGATTTGGCGTCGGAAAAAGAGAAATTGGATGGAACCAGGAAGCGAAACTAGAGGAGCTAAAAGGGTATGACTGCATTCTGGAAGGAAAAACGTGTGGTCGTGACCGGTGGAGCCGGGTTCCTCGGCTCGTTCGTCGTGGACCAGTTACGCGCGAAAGGCTGTCAACAAATCGTCATTCCACGAAGCCAGGATTATGATCTGGTCCAGATGGACGCGGTGAAGCAATTGTATAGCGCCGCGAAGCCGGATCTGGTCATCCATTTGGCAGCTCGTGTCGGCGGCATCGGTGCCAACCAGTCTAATCCGGGACGATTTTTCTACGATAACTTAATGATGGGGGCTCAATTGATTGAAGTCGGCCGCCAACGGGGGCTGAAGAAGTTTGTGGCAATTGGAACCATCTGTGCGTATCCCAAGTTCGCTCCGATTCCCTTTCAAGAAGACGATCTCTGGAACGGGTCCCCGGAGGAAACCAACGCTCCCTACGGATTGGCGAAGAAAATGATGTTGGTGCAGTCCCAGGCCTATCGGCAACAGTATGGGTTCAATTCGATCGTACTTTTCCCCGTAAATCTATACGGACCTCGCGATAACTTCGATCTGGAAACGTCTCACGTCATTCCAGCCCTCATCCGGAAATGCGTGGCGGCCAAGGACGCGGGACAGACTTCGATGACGCTCTGGGGAGATGGGTCGCCGAGCCGAGAGTTCTTGTATGTCGAGGATGCGGCCGAGGGAATTCTGCTTGCAGCTGAACAATACGAGGGGAGTCTCCCGGTCAACTTGGGTACGGGGGAAGAAATCGCCATCCGTGACTTAGCGACCCTGATCGCGGCTGAAGTGGGGT
>JANPKE010000198.1:0-7274 GCA_031425875.1 Nitrospirota bacterium | reverse complement strand
GCCACATTGTCCGGCATGCAAATGAACAGGGCCTGGTCGATTAGCTGGGAACGAACAATCCAGAACAGCAAGATCTGCATCTCCGCAGAGTCGAACCAGACTGCGGCAATATTGCGAGTCTCCTGAATACGCCAGTGCTTTCCCGTCATATTCAAGCCTGTATCCCAAACAGTGCAGACGGGGACTGTGGATGACTCGTCGTGGGAGAATCTTCGTCTTCCCGATCCAGAACGGCCGGTCATCGACTTCTTTCAACGTCACGCCGAACGGCGCTCGGCTAAAGCCTGGGAGCGTGGCGAACAGGACCTTGAGGAGGTTCCTTGTCCCGGGGGGACCGATGACGGTGAGTGGCGGACGTGTTCCACCTTGATACTTGGTGAAAATCATTGCGTCAAAGAAAAAGGTGATGAAATCGGAAAAATGGTCCGCGTGAAAATGAGAGAACAGGATGTGCGTGATCCGATGCCGGTTCACCCCTGTTTTGATCAGGTTCATCAACGTACGTGGGCCGAAATCCAGCAGAATATATTGATCCGTGCGCACTAGATATCCGGCCGCGGCGCGAGTGGGGTGCACATTGGTACCGGACCCCAGAATGGTCAGACGCATAGTTCACACATTCGATAACAACCTTCGAAAACAGGGTAAGGTCGGCCTCACACGCCTAACTGTTCAAGCATCATTTGAGCCTCAATTAAATCCGCATTGGCGACTCGTTCGTGAAACTGGGAGCAGGCTGACTGCAAGACCAGTTTCGCGTCATCCAGCCGGTTCAGCTTCCTCAAGAGTCCGGCCATGCTCAACGCCGCTCGAAGTTCGAGCATGCTTGCATGCTGCTCACGCGCGATCTTTAGGGCTTCAGCAAAGCACTGCTCTGCAGCAGAGACGGATGGCTCGGATTGTTTCAGCAGCAGTTCGCCTTGCAGCCGAAACAGTTCGGCTTGCCAAAACCGTTCTCCCCCAATTCCGGCAAGCTTCTGCGCCTCCTCAACGGCAGCCAAGCCTTCCTCAATGCGATTCTTGCGCACATATAGCTCCGCGAGCAAAGCCAATGTAAACGTGTTGTCAAGAGTTGCACCTGTCACCCGAATAGCGGAAAGTCCGTTTATTAACTTGCCGAGACCTTCCTCTTCGCCATTTTCAGCCAACGCCCATCCTTGAGAGGTCGTGGCGATCGCCAAGCCCAGAGCAAATGAGTATTGTGTTGAAACCGCAATGGCTTCGTGGGTGAGTTCCAGCGTTCTATTCGCATTGTGGACAGCGGAATAGAACCGGGAAAGAAAAACTAAGGCAAAAACCAGAGTGTATGGGTGTTCCAACTCCCTTGCCATGCCCATAGCCTCCTGTGCCAACGCTTCGGCCTGCTCAACCTCACCTAATATCCATAATGTCCTTGCCAGCATAATGGTCGCGGTTACCCCGGGATCTTGGCCATAACGTAAGGCAAGTGTGCGGTGTTGATTCGGATCATGCAGGGATTTTGCGGTGAGCAAATGGATTCTGGCTTCGTCAAACCGTCCGAGGAAGAAATAGGTCGAGCCCAGCAGGTGGTGTCCATCAATGAGTAGAGCCGAGACCTGTTCGCGGTTGGCCAGAGCAAGGAGAGTTTCAGCTAGGTCACGAGCATCAGCGAGGTGCCCCCTCACCAGATGAAAGACCCATAATCCGCGAATGGCGAGAAACTGATGCACGGAACCGCTGTGGTCTTCCGACAAATTCTTCGCCCTTCGATAATTTTGTTCCATTTCGTCGGATGCATACCCTTTGACGGACAGTAAGGGGGCTCCGCGCGCGATGAGGAGCTCCAATTCCAAGGCATTACGTTCAGGGCTTTGCGGCATGTCCTTGAGTAAATCGAGAGCGCTATTAAAATGATTGAGCGCCTCAATATTGGCTGATCGTTCAGCATCTCTACGTGCCGCACGATGCCAATAATCAACGGCCGGACCAGCCAATCCTGCTTGTTCAAAGTGGTAGGCCAGGAGTTCCGGTTCCAACTGCGCGCGTTCAGCGAACTTCTCCTCCAGTGTTTTGGCAATGCGGGCATGAAGGAGTCGGCGAGATTTCTTGGGGAGCGTGTTGTACGCCGCTTCTTGGACGAGGCTGTGTTTAAAACGATATCGCGACTGTGACCGTTCACCTTCTTGCAGAATAAGCCCTGAAGAAACAAACAGATCGAGGGCATCGTTGAGCCGGCTGTCCGTTATGTCGACGGTGGCCCGTAGCAGCTCATACGTGAATTCTCGTCCGATTGCCGCTCCGATCTGAACAATCTCCTTGATCGGCCCCAATCGGTCCACCCGTTCCATGAGCAATGCTTGCAGACTGTCCGGAATGGCCATTTCCTTTAATGGAGCCTTGAGAGTAAAAGAGTCGGTTCCCTCAGCCAGTAATCCGGTCTGCAGCAGATTGTGCGTCAACTCTTCGATATACAGCGGGACGCCGTCGGTCTTCGCCAGAATCGCCTGCTGCACTTCCTGCGGAAACACTTTTCCACCGGTCATGGTGGCAATCAGCTCGGCGCTCTGCCGGCGCGGAAGCCGACTCAAGGTCAGAAACGTGACGTGACTGTACTCCGTCCACACCGGCCTGAAGTCCGGTCGAAAGGTGATCAGCAACAATAGGCGCATGAGCCGGATCCGGTCGATGACTCGCGTCATGAGGTCCAGCGTGGTTGGATCAAGCCAATGGGCATCCTCCACGATGAGCAACACAGGAGAGCGGTCCGCCAGCCGTTGCAAATACTGCCTGAGCGCTTCCAGGGTCATGTCCTTGCGCTTGTCGGGCGACACGTTCGCGAGCTGGTCCTGTTCATGTCCTTGGATCGAGAGCAGATCCGCGAGCAAGGCAACCGTGACGCGGTCCTCGAGCCCGCTGTTGACCACCAGGCTATCAAGCCTATGCAGTTGCGTGCGGACACTGTCCTCATCGGCCAGTCCCGCTGCCTGCCGCAGATACGTCATTACCGGATAGAGCACCGTATTGGTATGGTGGGGGGAGCATTGAAATTGAACTGCCTGATGACGCTCCTCGGTAAGCCGGTCACGCAGATATCGAACCAGGCGAGACTTGCCGATCCCGGCCTCACCGCAGAGAAGCACGACCTGTCCTTCATCACCGACCGCATCACGCCAGCGACCGAGAAGCAGTGCCGTTTCATGCTCTCTGCCGATGAAATTGACTAATCGGCCGGATCGATACGACTCGAACCGGCTGGCCGACGGCTTGGCACTCAACACCTGCCAGACCCGGACCGGCGTTTCGAATCCTTTGAGAGAAACCGCCCCCTGATCAGCACACTCGAACTCACCCCCGACAAGACGCTTCGTCACCGAATCAACGATCAATTGATTCGGCGCCGCCAATCCCTGGAGGCGAGAGGCCAGATTCGGAGTTTCACCGAACACCGACCGTTCCGTGGCGATGTCCTGTCCGATGAGTTCGCCCACAATGACGAGACCGGTCGCGATCCCAATTCGCGCCGCTATTTCAAATTCCTGATCAGGGTAATGCTCACGAGGAAGAGCCTTCACCAACTCCAACACGGCCAGTCCGGCATGCACCGCACGCTCCGCGTCGTGCTCATGGGCATGGGGATATCCAAAATACACCAAGAGTCCATCACCCATGTATTTTGCGATATAGCCGTTGAATCGGCTGATCGCCTCACCACAGGTATCGAGAAAACGCCGGATAGAGACTTGGAGGTCCTCGGGATCCAGCCGACGAGCCAGCGCCGTCGAGCCCACAAGATCACAAAACATGACGGTCAATTGGCGACGCTCCGCTTGATCTTGGCCGGAAGGGAAGGGCGTTGCTTCCGGGCCGGTTGCGATGGGTACAGGCTGAAGACCATCGCCGTCGGCCTGTGGTGACAGGTGCGCGATGGCGCGCAGGAGTCTTTTCCGGTGACCGAGCACAACACCCAGGGATACCAAATCACCGTCGTTCAGTTCTGGCAAAACATCCCATGTGATGGCGTTCTGCTGAAAGGCTTCCCGATAGTGATCGAGGCCGAGACTTTCCAGCCATGCCGAAACGCGATCATCCATCATGACGGCCCAAGCCTGGTTCGGTGAACACCGGATATGGAGTCATTGCTTCTTGCAGCCGGTGACAGGTTGAGTGATAATATCGCCATGGCCAACGGTGCTTCCCCAGCAAAGACCGCTCATCGGAGCATCATCAGGTACATCGAACATCGACTCATCTCGATCGGAATGTCGGTGGTCGCCTACGTACTGGAGAGAGCCGTCCTACGCTCGATCAGGAGCGACAAAACCAAATCGTAGAGTCCGCTGAACCGCCGACAGAACAACGCACCGTCAACGTCCCCGCATTAGATCGAAGACCAGTCCAAAAGTCAGCAGTCCGGCGACGATCCCGAACGTGACCGGTATCCAATCTGCAACTGTTCCCGACATGACCGTGAGCGCACTAGAGAGGATGCTTGTTGCAGCGGCAACGCCCAGCGCAAGGCGCCGTCCAGTCCGTCGAACCATCTCTTCGAGAGAATTGGCCTTGAAATTTACGACAAGCTTTTGGCCGGGACGAGCGCCGATCAGGTGCTCGACCGCTTCGGCCACCCGTTCGGCTCGAACTTTGAACTTCTGCAACTGGTATGCAAGCGCTTTAGGATCGAGCGAGGCTCCCATGCGCTTGATCATGACGCGCATCAAAAACTTGCCCGCGACGTCATACGGATCAAGTTTTGGGTCAAGATTCGCGGTCGCCAGCTGGACCTGCGCCAGCGCCTTGGCTGCGAGCGTCAGCGACGCCGGCATTGGCACGCCGTGCCGAAATGCGATTGTGCTCATTTCCTGCAACAGCGGTCCGATCTGCATCTCGGCGAGAGCCGCCTTGCGGTATTTCGCCATCACTTCGCCGACTTCGCTTTGAAACCGTGGGACGTCCAGATCACTGCGGTCGATCGCACCCGTCATCATCAGCGTGACATCGCTGAGAAACACCACATCTTCCTTCCACAGAGCCATCAGCAACAACAAGAGATGTTCCCGTACGCTGGCATCGATGGCGCCGACCATTCCAAAGTCGAGAATGTAGATGCGGTTCTTCCACCACATGAGATTGCCCGGGTGAGGATCGGCATGGAAGAAACCGTCGACGACGATCTGCTTGTAGAAACTTTCCAACAGCTGGCGGGCCGCCTCGATACGCTCCTGGCCTTCCGGCGCCTGTGCGATCGGGCCGCCTTGAATCTCCTCCATCACCAATAAGCGGGACGTCGACAGCTCCCGATACACAGAGGGGACCGCCAACCAATCATAGTCTGTGAGCACGGTCTGCATCCGCCCGATATTCTCGACTTCTTGGCAAAAGTCGAGTTCCCGCTGGAGCGACGTGGAGAGGTGCTTGAATACAGCCTCCATGTCCACCACTTGGTTGAGGGCCTGACGTTGCCCGACTTTCTGCGCAAATATCTCGAGCAGAGCGAGATCCTGCTCGATGTCGACTCGAGCGGTAGGCCGCTGAACTTTGACGACGACTCGGTCGCCGTTTTCGAGTGTGGCCCGATGGACTTGGGCGATGGTCCCGGCGGCGAGTGGTTTGGGATCTATCGACTCAAACACATCCTCCCACGGCACCCCCAACTCCTGTTCAGCGACTCGAACGACTTCACGCTCGGGCATGGGAGGCACGTGACTCTGCAACATCGCAAGTTCTTCGATGTATTCCGCAGGAAGGAGGTCTGGCCGGGTCGACAGCACCTGGCCGAGCTTTGAGAAGGTCGGGCCGAGTTCCTCCAGCGCCGTGCGGAGGCGCTTGGCCTGCTGACGGCGAGTGGACCCGTCCGATTGATCGGGCTGGCTGAAGAGCTCCTTGAGGCCGTGCTTCGCCATGACCGTCGCGATATGCATGGCTCGTCCCGCCAGGTGAGGCTCAGAAGTTTGAGGCTCACCCTTGGACTGAAGCACTCGCACCGGTTCAGGAACCTGCTCACCTCCGGACAGGAGGGTATTCACAATAATGACGGTACAATGGGAATTGTGGCTGATGCGATTTGGTACGTTACCGAGCAAAAACTCCTTTCGTCCGGCCATGCCCGAATTGCCAACCACCAGGACATCGATGGCTTCACGCTCAGCGGCACGAACGATTGCCAATGCCGGATCGGAATCTATGATGACAAGAGCATGCCCTCGCTCTCCGGCCAGTTGCCTCACGACATTGACCAGCTCATCATTGGCGGCAGCGGCTCGTGTCTGCTCAGCTGCGCCGAATTCCGTGGTGGCCGGGTGGTTCGGCACGATCACCTGCGCCACAAACAGCTCTGCCCCGAAGCGGTCGGCGAACTCAGCGGCCCATCGGACGGCATGATCCGCCGTTTTGGAACGATCCGTGCCCACCATCACGCGTCGTATGGAGTTGCCATGCATGTCCATCTCGCCCTCAACCCTTTCATACGAAGAGAATTATTCACACAGTCTGACGTAGCCCAGTATCTCTACGTCATTTTGATCAGGGGAGCATTACCCACGATCGGCTGCAAGGTTTCCATTTTTAGATGTTCGAAACCTCTCATATTCTTTCATTGTATGGCGGGCATGAGCCACTCCTTGGAAGATGGGTTTGCTTGGTTCCTTACCGCTTGGAGCCTGTATCATAATAAAACCGCTCATGAACGATCTTGCCATTCTTCCACTTGGCCACCACGACCTGTTCCATGTGAACCGGTTGCCCGCTCGTCGCGATAAAGTCGAGGCTGCATTCGTAGAAGGTCACGTTGTCGCCGACGCCTGAGGCCGTGACATTGAACCCTTTCCATTCCTTGACGCCGCTCAAAAACTGCATTTCCCGTTCGACGTTCGCCGCTAGCCCTTTAGTCGGCGGATTGGCGTTGTCTTGCATGACCCTGTCCTTGTCGTAGAACTCGTTCATTGCCTCGATGATCTTGCCTTGACCGATATAGCCGAACAGATCGTCCAACCGCTGTTGCAGATTCGTCGTGCTCATGACTAATTCTCCTTTCGAGGTTTGCCGGAGAATGTTATCCCGGCCTTCTGCACTTCTTGATAGGGAAGAAGCCAGACCAACGATTCATCACTGAGATCTCCGACTTGAATGCGATTTCCCCAAGGGTCTCGAAAGTCGCAGCGAAAGTCCGGATGGAGTTTTAGCTTGTACTTCTTCGTCAGCTTTTTGCGGACTTCTTTGATCTGTTCTGCGTCACGAACCATAAGCCCGAAATGCTTCGTGCGATCAGGCTGAAGAGTCTCGACTTCAAAAATCGCCATAAACTGATGCTCTCCAAG
>JANPKE010000197.1:0-4729 GCA_031425875.1 Nitrospirota bacterium | reverse complement strand
GGCCGGACTCGTATAGTGGCTGCCTCGAAGTGGCAGCCGCCATCCGGCACCGTTTGCACACAGACGTCCTTGATGACCTGCTCCAGCTCATCCTGGGACAACATCTGCCGCCCCATCAGATCCACATCGATCGTCGGACGCGACAGGGGCGCATCCCAGATCCGAAGCATGAGCGCCCCCTTGAGATAAAACCGGGTGGCATGCGGCAATTGACTGAGGCGGAAGAGGAATCGTTCAATGGCAAAATACTGGAGCAACTCTTGAAGAGGCCGGCTCTGCTCCTTCGCCTGATTGAGCAGCCGCTGATGAATCGATGCCGGCAGATTGGATGGATGACCGGCCATTATGTTAGTGCCTCCAGATACGGACGCATAACACGTTCCACTCGGCAGAGGCGGGCATACTGAAGCAGTGCACGGGGCGTCACGTGCTTCCGCTCACGGGCCAGTCGCAGTGCCTCAACGGCCACATCAATGCCAATTTTGTTCCGAAACTTGAAGCAGTCTACCACCGTCTTTGATGGGTCATAGACGCGAAGCGGGATCCCCTCGATGGCATGCGTTTCGATCCCTTCAGTGTACGCAGCACCCGTCATCAGAAACACGCGAAGCGGAGGATGGTCGAGCCGTGGATACCGGGTCCGACGAGGCAATGCAATCTGGACCTCGTGCGGGATTTGGGTGGTGAGGCCATGGAAAGAGAGTGCCGAGATGAGACACATCACGGCCTGCGGGACTCGACGCGCCACGACAAGGAGATCCGGATGGCTTGGCTCCGGGAGGTCGGCCAGCCGATACACTCCCCGGGTCACTGCGACAAGTCGCCCGGCATCACGAAGGCGGTAGAGAATGCGCGGATGGATCCCGAGCTTCAGGGCTTGAGAGGTTCGTAGCACGCCCCGATGGCGGCGGAACACAGCTTTCGCTCGACGATCCAGCTCAACGCGCTTCATAGGTATTGATAAATATGCATGCACTTATAGATAAATGCAAACAGTTTTATCCAGACACGGACCACTCACTGCCAGCTCGGATCACGGTTTTTCGATACGAAACTGTTCAACGATCTGGTTTTGACACCTGACCGAGAGGCAAACTTTGAACCCCACACCGGCCCATTCTTGTTTGAGTTCCAACGCCACGGGATGTCCAGCCAAGACGTCTGCTCTGCATGCTTGACCATTCACGCTGTAGGAATTGCCCTGAAGGCTTCTCAGGGAGGAGACTTTGCCAGTTAGATCTCTGAGGCACCGCGTCCGGAGACGCCGTGCCCGGTGGCGTCACGCACCGTCGTGTCGCGCAATGCGACTCGACCGTGCCAAGAGAACAGCTGTCGCCCACTAAGGGGTGTAGCAGGCCCGTGGCAACCGCGCCACCGCGGACGGTGTCACGCCTGCAGCCGTGCGTGGCTACAGAGAGGAAGATTCTGTTGCGCCCCGGTGTTGGTGAGGGGCGCAACACGACGTTGAGAAGAGGTTGGTGTGTGAGTCCGGTGTCCGAGTCCGTTCATGGTCGGCTGGGCTTTTCGAGGGTCATCGAAGAGCAGAGTGAGGGGCAGCATCGCTGGGGCGAGGAACGGAGAGTGTTGCGTGGTCCTGCAACTCCGTGCCACGTGAGAAAGATGGCGGTGCTGTATGCTTACGGCCACGTCCATGTGAGAAGTGGTGAATGGCCAATGCTCATCCCTTTAATCCTTTCCGAAAAGGAGTTTGCACATCGACCTTTGCGCAGTGGGTGGGATAGATGGCACAATTGACAAGACAAGGCGCGGCAACAAAGAGGGGCATTCCGATGTACTTTCCCAGCTGGCTGAGCTCAAATGCTCACGTGACTCTTGGCAGGTTGAAGAAGGCTTGTTAGGTAGCGGTATCCTGTACGTACAGCAGACTGGTTGGATGAGAAATGCATCGAAATCATTCCGAATGACGAAGGAGGTTTCGTATGATTCGTATTCTATGCGCGCTGCCCTTTGCCCTTCTGGCGGGTGCCATGATCGCTGGCTGTGCCGATGATTCTTTGTCGGGTCGGCAACACCCCGCGCCTGGCTATGACAACGTGAATATGGGATCGTCGCAGCCGGGCCAACAGCATCGTTACGACGAACCTCCGCCGGCTTCACAACGTGATCCTTATAGCCGGAGCCAGCCAGGATACTAGTAGCAGGACGCCCTGACGCCTGGGGTTGTGATGCGCTGAATCGTCAGTACTCGTGAAGAAAGGAGAGGAGGGGATGGTTCTACCTCTCAGGAATGATAGTGAACGTCTGTTTCTTTTCTAGGAGCGCGATCACCTTCGCGAGAGAACGCCCCATAATCACGGTAGCGCCAGCATCAGATGTCCGATGCGAGCGGAGGCTGGCCGAACTTTGATTTCAATATCGTAGCCGAGCCGATTCAGACACTCCATTAGTTTCCGTTCGGACACATGGGAGAAGTCCCCACGCATCATGCTGGAGAGCTTCGGTTGGGTGAGTCCCATCCGTGTGGCTGCGGCTTGCTGGGTGAGCCCTAGTTGGCGAATGGCTCTCCGGATCTCGATCACCAGCCCGGTCTTGATCTGGAGCGTATCCGCATCTGGCAGCTCCAAGTCTGCGAAGACATTGCCAGACCCGCGAGAGACCTCGATCCCTTCAATGACTCGTTTTTTCATGTCGTCGCTCCTTGGCCAGCGCCTCAGCCACTTTCAGCCTGGCGCGGATGATGTCAAGATCCTCTTTCATTACGCCGCATGGGGGCGCCGACGCGATCGTGTACGACTCTTCGGCATGCGTGGTCGGCGCGGAGTCTGGTGCTCCATGGCTGCGCGCAGGATGCGGTTGAGCCGGGTCTGATAGCCCTTCCCATGCAGTTTGAGCCAGTCGAGCACATCGACGTCGAGACGCACCGTGACTTGTTGCTTCGCCGGTGGCCACGCCTCGATCGCCTTCTTGAAAAACGAAGGATCGAGCGGCGGGATCTCCGAATAGTCGATGTCCCTATCCTTCAGTCGGTCAAGTCTCGCCAAGTCGCTTTTGATAGATTTTCTGCTCACGTCGGTTCGCCTTTCTCATGGAGATGATGCGCGTCACCTCGTGCCCGCGCGGAGCGTGAGCCATCACCACGACCCGCCCCGCGAGCATTCCGAGAGTAACCAGCCGTTTCTCCCCATAATCGAAACGGTCATCGATGAAGGTAACGCAGCGGCCGGCGAAGACCTGTTCGGCATCGGCAAAGTCCAAGCCGTGCTTGTCACGATTGCTGCGGCTCTTGGCTTCGTCCCATTCATAACGCACGATAAAGTGTAACTACTTTTGTCGTGCTATGCAAGTCAACCATGTTAGCGGTTGCGGAGACTTCGGTAGGGGCGGAGCACCGGTCATGCTCGGTCGAGAGGGATCGCGTGCGACGACATGTGCCCATAGCTTCCAGAGTTCCCTTTACTCACGGAACATTTCTTCTTTCCCCTACTCGGGCCGATCGGCGTTCCCCAGCGTTCAGCAACCATCAAGCCAGGCGCATCGTCGCCTGCTGGCCGACAACTGCAAAAAGCTCAAGACCGTCTCGAAGCCGACTCGTTGACTCTCTTCCACCGTGGCGAATGGGCTTGGTCGCTTCGGTCTATCTGAACAGGACCTTCTCGCCTCGTCCGTTGAATCTGCTCTGCTATGCCGTGCTGTTGATGAGCGAGGACCAGCTTGTGGTTTCGGGTCAGAAGACCGAACAAGCCAAGCCCATCCTCTTCAAAGAATGGGCAAAGGCTTACCTGGAGCTGGAAACCGTCCGAGGACTTCGTTCCTTCGTGGGACGAGCCTACAGTATCAACACCCATCTCATCCCGTTCTTCGGCCAGAAGATTCTGTCAGAGATCAAGCCTCAGGATGTGGAAGCCTTCCGCAATCAACGCACGAAACCCAACGGAATCAAGGCGAGTACACAGACAATCAACCATGACCACATTGCCTTGAAACACTGCCTGAACATGGCGATCAAGCGGGGACTGCTCCAGGCCAACCCCGCGTCCAGAGTCGAGATACCCAACCCCCAGAACGATCGGGATCGGGTGCTCACGGAAGAAGAATGGGGCCGGTTACATCAGGCCGCGAAGCCACACCTCCGCCCGGTGCTCTTGACGGCCTATCAACTCGGCCAACGGTTCGGGGAGATTATGTCTCTAACGTGGGACCGTGTTGACCTCCGTCGGGGATTCATCGCCCTTCGAAGTCAAGACACCAAGACCAAAACCGGGAGGCGTATTCCCATGACCGCAGACGTTCGATCAACTCTCCAACGCTTGGCCAAAATTCGCAGTCTGACCAACAACCACGTGTTCACCTACAAGGGCCGTCCGCTTCAACGTATCAGCCGATCCTTCAGGACCGCGTTGAGCGATGCCGGAATAACTGACTTTAGATTCCATGATCTCCGTCATTGTGCATCGACAAACCTACGACGCGCCGGTGTGGATACAGCAACCGCGATGAAAATTGTTGGTCACAAGTCAGAGAAGATGTGGAAGCGGTACAACTCAATAGATGAGAGAGACTTGACTGAAGCCGCCTTGAAGGTGCAAAAGTACCTTGACGTTAACACCTTAATAACACCAAGTGACATGGCCGTGGAGGGTCACTCGTCCAAGTAGTTGAAATATTTGAACGCGCCCGTAGCTCAGTCGGATAGAGCATCAGCCTTCTAAGCCTTTCACGTACATTTTCATAACTGCTTGTCGAACTAGTGGAAACCCGCACCTGGAGC
>JANPKE010000196.1:0-2429 GCA_031425875.1 Nitrospirota bacterium | reverse complement strand
CCAAAGCCTTCACACATCTTTCTTGAAGGGCATAAGTGGTCGCGTGCTGAACTACGAATTCGACGGCCTGGTTCGAATCGAGAGCGGCGCGAGAGATGCGCAATTGAAAATACTCCAGGGATTCCGAGCGTACCCAGGGATAGTGTTGTTTCCACGCTTCGAGGCGCCGCGCCATGAGGGAAGGCGCAAACAATTCTGTGAGCGCGGAGGCCACGGCCTCGAGAAGCGGCGCCTGGCGGACGAACCGAACATATTCATCGCACGCAAGCATGACTCCCGAGAGCACGTATCGGAAACTCCTCACTTCGTCGGCGTCGAGACCGACGCCTCGCGCCAATTCAAGCCATAGGGCGATCCCACCCTCTCCTTCCTGTTCGCCGTCATGGTCCCGGATGCGACGGAGCCACATCCGTCGAAACGTCGGATCCTCGGATTTCGCAACGATCAAGGCATCCTTGATGGGAATTCGCGTTTGATAGTAGTAGCGGTTCAGGACCCACTGTTGGAGCTGTGTCTTCGTCAAATTCCCGTTGTGCATGCGTTCATGGAACGGATGGCGGTCATGGTAGCGACGAGAGCCTTCCCGCTTAAGCCATTCGAGAAAGGCATCCTGTGAGAGCCGATCCCAATGGTGATCCTCCTTCATCATCACAATCGGATCTCCATTCCATCCCATGCGACCTCCCATCCTGCCGCTTCAACAAGCGTTCGTTCGTGAGAATCCTCTCGTAAGATCGGATTGGTGTTGTTAATGTGGATGAACACCCGGCGAAAAGCGGCAATCTTCGACAGTATCGAAAGGCTTCCCTCCGGTCCACCAACCGGGCAATGCGCGAGATCTTCCGCCGATTTTTCAAGGAACCGCGGAGCAGACAGTTCATCGCTCGACCAGAACGTCCCGTCGAACATGACGCAATCGGCGCCATCGAGCGCGTTGAGAACTCCGGGCGTGATCCGGCCGACGGCGGGAACATAGGCCAGCACTCCCCCATCGGTCGATTGGCGAAATCGAAGTCCCACATTCACGTCCGCCTCACCAGATGAGACAAGTCCCTCCAAATGAATTGGGAGCTTGCCCGGAACGGCCACGGGTGTCACCGTCAGCCCAGACGGTCTTCCGTCCGAACGCAACACGGGTTCCTCAACATCGAGTTTCAACGTCCGCCACGTGACCTGCTCGGGGAAACGCTGGAGCGTCCGATACAAAACGTTGCCTTCGGTGAATCCGCGACGCACAGAGTCGGTCGCATACAGGACGAGCCGGTGATTCTCCCGGAGCGAGAGGAGTCCTAAGCAGTGGTCCAGATCCCCGTTGGTCAAAAAAATGGCGTGGATCGGCGTAGAACGTGATTGACGAGGATGGAGGGAAGCAAAACTTTCGATCTGAGCGCGGATGTCCGGAGAGGCGTTGATAAGAAACCAGTTGTCATTGTCCGCGCTGAGGCAGACGGATTCCTGCGTCCGAGAGCTGGCGGTGATCCGTCCATTCCGTATGCCGTCGCAATTCACGCAGGCGCAGTTCCACTGTGGGAATCCACCGCCGGCAGCCGACCCTAAAACCCGAAGGAGCATCGCGTCCACCCTATTGCCATTCCTGCCTATTGCTATTCTTGGCTATACTTGACGAATGGTGATGATCGGCTTCTCTGTCGATGGTTCCTTCACGTCAGGGTCGTCTCGAAAATCATCTTGATATGAGTTGATCTCGGAATCCATTTTTATTTCGACACATGAAGGCGCTTCCCAATTCATGATCATTCCTCCTTCTGTTATAGGCAATGTGCCGATCATCGCCTGAACGAGGTTCGCTTTTCAATGCACTTCAGCTTGTTGGCGGTCGGGGTCAAGATATCCCTACGCATGGCCGTTGATCGGCGCGACAAGCAGATGACCTGACTGGCGGCATCCCTGCATTGCCGGCATTACTGCGCGGATGCTTCCTGGAGCATGGCTGTAGTCTTACCGTGGAAGTGATCCTCTCGTTCATTCAGCGCATCTCGTTTCGTGGCATGCACCACACCGTCTTTAGGTTCCGGTGGGCTGTAGATCGTGTAGAGCTTCAACGTCTCATGACCTGAATTGCTGATATTGTGTTCGGTCCCTGCCGGGATGACGACCGCTGTGCCGTCTTCAAGCGAGTACTCTGCACCATTCAAATAAGCAGTGCCGCGCCACGCTTCCACGCGGATGAATTGGTCAACCACGATGTGTTTCTGTGCCGTTATCTTCCCCGGGCTTGAGGCTCATCACCACCAACTGACTATGCTCCACTGTGAACAAGACCTTGCGAAACCTGTCATTCTGAATAATCGCTTCTTCGATATTCGTGATGTAGGATTTCATGAGCAGGGGTGGGTTCAAGGTCCTAGTGCAACACCTGTATCCTGGAGATTCCAGGAGCGAAGGAGTTGTACATGGGACACTATCAC
>JANPKE010000195.1:0-1833 GCA_031425875.1 Nitrospirota bacterium | reverse complement strand
GCGCGATACGCAGCGAACGGAGCCCCACCCACGCCACCGTGAGGAACACCAGCGCGTAGAAGACGACTCCAAACCATGTGCTGGGATGGATAAACTCACCGTTGAGAAGCCGTTCCAAGGTCGTCATCTGTCCCTCCAGAGTTGATTGCAATGACAGACCATTTTCATTTGGCCTCTTTGCAGAATACACATCTGAGTTTGGAAATGCGACCCGCCGAATTAAATAATCGCAAAATCTTACTGAGCAGATTTTTGTGGCGACAGAAGTCTTTCTTACAGATGAGAAGAAAAATATGGGTCGGGAGTCTTTTATTGCACAACTTACAGCTCCTATTGACCTCCAAGATCGTCTCGCTACGATGGCCACCGGAATGTGGTTGCATCCCCGATCAATAAGTTTCAGATTGTGTGTTCCAGCTTTTCTGGTATTGGCTGCATCTCTGGCCGGCTGCGCGACCGGGCACTACACGCCATTGGGTGAGGCGGGAACAACTGAGATTGAGCAGCTCAAGGTAAACGTGTATCGGGTCGAATATCGAACGAGTGCCTTCACCTCGCAACAGCAACTAGATCGCTATCTTCGTCAACGCTGTGCGGAGCTAACGCTCCGCGAGGGGTACGACTTCTTTCATCTGGGGCAACGAGCCGACGTGTTGGGACTCTCACGCCGCACGGCCATGACGGTCACGCTGTACAAAGATCCCAAACCGGTAGGAGCTGCAGACCTCTACGATGCCAAGGCCGTGTTAGCCAGGCCCGCGAGCGCCCCAAAAAAGTAGTTCGTGCCGGAGTGCTTCGTTCACCACCTGACTCCGCCGTCGAGGTGGAATAAGCCTGAAGAGCTCATCTCGTAACCGATCGTCAAGACGCCTGACCGGGTGTACGCCGACCATCTGACGACACGGCGGACTGCTGCGTCGTCAGCAATCCGCCAGGCGCCACTGAAGGAATGGGCTACACCGTCCAACCAACCAGAGCCACCGCAGTTACGGCAAGGGCTCGGGCCGGATACGCGTGGCCTCGATGGTACCTGGATCGGAAGAGACGACGTTGCCGTCGGCATCTTGCACTTCGACCAAGATGGCCCCTTGAAGTAGTTGGCCACCATTGACCAGCTGCAGTTTGTAGCGCACCTTTTCCCTTCCGATGATGATTCCAGGCGATGTTGGATGCTCGGAAGCCCCTTGGTAGAGCACTACGATCGTCGCATCGAACCCGCCGTTCTTTGAACGGCGCCACTCACCGTGACCCGGCGTCGCAAGCAATGGGCCTAACGGAGACTCCGGCAGATAGAGACGGCGTGATTCGACGAGATTGCCATCGGCGGTGAAGGTCAAGAGGGTCGTCAATGGCGGCCGCTGTTCCGTGGTGGACCGGAGCACTCCTTTCCAAGAGCCTGTCGGTGCCCGATCTTCGTGAGCAAATGTCGGGAGCCCCATGAACAGGGCGAGCACCACTACACACGTGCTCATGACCCTTCTCGCGTAAAGATGCATCACAATGAGCTCCTTGGTTGATGAGAGCAGGCTGCCCACTTCTGCGGTCTTACTGTGGAAGATACTGCCCGGTATGGTGCGCCCCAGCCTCACAAGATCTATCAGAGAGCAGAAGAACCGCGGCGCATTCTCAGCCACCTCCCCTAATTTCGTCAAGACCATTTCCCAAGCAAAAGCGGTGCACGCAACAAACGCGTCCTCAATCACACTGTACCAGCTGGATCGTGGCCGAATGTCGGCTGATTCTTATCCCCATCCCCCTCTTTTTGTAGTCTGGAAAAACACCGCTCGTTTCAGTACACTCTCCCGAGACGTAGCCGCTTGGACAGAACGAAAG
>JANPKE010000194.1:0-2139 GCA_031425875.1 Nitrospirota bacterium | reverse complement strand
CGCGCAAGATCTCGTGAAGGAACGATAAGCCACCCCACCTTGCCCTTCCTCTCCACGCCCCCGTACAATGAATCGGTCGTTTTTCTCGCAAGGAGGACATTATGAGTCTTGCCGATAATAAATGTATTCCGTGCCGTGGTGGAGTGCCACCGGTGGCGAATGATCGTGCTCAGGCGCTACTGAAAGAACTGGACCGAGGGTGGTCACTCAACGCACAGGGTCATCTTGAGTGACTCTATACATTTAAGGATTTTGCGAAGGCGTTGGCCTATGTGAACAAGGTGAGCGCGATCGCAGAAGCTGAAGGCCATCATCCTGATCTGTATCTCGCCTGGGGCTAGTGCAAAGTCGAGATTTGGACACACAAGATCAACGGCCTGACCGAGAGCGATTTTTATCTCGCGGCCAAGGCAGATCGAGAGTTCGAGCCCTTCCGGGCTGCCGCTAGCTAAGGCATCATCCAGTTGCCTGCCATGAACGTAAGAGGCGGTAGATGAGCGAAGCAACAGAGATTGCGCTCGTCAATATGCCGTTCAGCTACGCGAAGTATCCCTCTATTCAACTCGGCACACTCTCCACGCTTCTAAAAGCCAACGGCCTTCCTGTCGATTGCCACCACTTGAATGTCCGCTTTGCCCACCTGATCGGCGTCGAATTGCACGAAAGCATTTGTGAAAAACGCGCGCTCTTCGGCGAGTGGCTGTTCTCCTCCCTCCTGTTTCAAGACAATCCGAAACGCGTGGAGTACCCACGCATATTCAAGCCGGTCTTCGAGCAGCTCTCCCAAGAGTGCGGCAAACCGAGTGGCTATTTCGAAGAAATGGCGACTCGCATCGCGCCGCAATTTCTCACCTGGGCCCTCACCGCCATCAATTGGGGACAGTACAAGCTGGTCGGGTTTACCTCAACGTTCGACCAGAACGTGGCGAGCCTGACCATGGCCAAGCTCATCAAGGATCTGTATCCGGACGTGACGATCGTCTTCGGCGGAGCCAACTTCGACGGCGAGATGGGGCTGGAACATTTCAGAGCATTTTCCTTCATCGATCATGTGGTGGTCGGGGAGGGAGAAGACAGTTTCCTGCCCTTGGTTCGCCAGGTTCTGGCCGGAAAGAAGGGTGACTATCCGAACGGCGTGACCTACCGCCAGGGCGAGACCATCATGCTTGCTCCGAATGATTCGCTCTTCACCGATTTTGCGAAGACCGGCCCTCCTGATTATGACGATTACTATCACTTGCTCGCGGAGCTGGGCCACACGGCGCAGGGGTTGGATCGCATCCTCTTGTACGAGGGCTCTCGTGGCTGTTGGTGGGGTGAAAAACATCACTGTACCTTTTGCGGACTCAATGCGCAGAGCATGAAGTTCCGGGCCAAGGCGCCGGAGCAAGTGCTAAAAGAGATCGCCGATCTCTCTCAACGTTACGACGCCGTTCGATTCCGTTTGGTCGATAACATCATCGATATGGGGTACATCGAGAATCTCTTTGGCAAGCTGGCAGCGGACCATTGCGATCTGGATGTGTTCATCGAAACGAAGAGTAATCTGCAGAAACGACAGATCAAAACCTTGGCTGCCGGTGGCGTGAAATGCATGCAGCCAGGCTTGGAAAGTCTGAGCTTCAATCAGCTGCGTGCCATGGACAAGGGCGTCACGCCGATGCAGAACGTCGCCTGCCTCAAGTGGAGCCTCTACTATCACGTGATGGTGTCGTGGAATATCCTGCTGGGATTTCCAGGCGAGACCAACGCTGACTACCAACGCCAACTCGATCTGATTCCCTCACTGCTCCATCTGCAGCCGCCCGAAGCCACCAGCAAATTCTGGCTGCAGCGCTTCAGCACCTACTTCACCAGGCCGCACGAGTATGGTATCCGCATCACCGGGCCGGGTATGGCCTACGAATATGTGTACGATGCACGGCAGGTCGACCTCAAGAAGATCGCCTACGATTTCGAGTACGAACTCGACAACTGGCCGGTGGATCCACACCTGTATCAGGAGCTGGTCGCCTCGATCGAAGGCTGGCAGCGAATGCATAAGTCCGGCGACCACCCGTTTCTGTATTACTCGAAGGCCCCGAACTATGTGACCATCTACGACGGCCGGAATCCAAAGACGCCGACTCGCCGGCGCTA
>JANPKE010000193.1:0-2191 GCA_031425875.1 Nitrospirota bacterium | reverse complement strand
TTGGGTCGTTCAGTTGTTGGGCAATCTGCTGTCCTGCGGTGAACGAGTCTTCCACCGACCAAGCAGGGGCGCTGGCCAACCGAAGATCCGTATGGTTGAATCGCACAATCGCTGCGCTCACACTCTCGTCAAAGATCTGTGTTCCCAAAATCTCCCCGGCGGTCGAGCATCCGATGACGATCGCTTCGCGATAGTCATCGACCAGCTCGCCAAGAGGGTACGCGGAATCGAGAAAGCTGGAAGATCCAAACAACAGAACCAGTGTTCGCCGAGAGTCAATACGGGGTCGGCTCTTGACGGACCAGTGTTTCTTGCGATCATAACCAAAGGTATGAACTTCCATCGTATGCTCCCCTTTCGATCTTGAACTAGGCGGCAACCCGATTCCCCGAATCAGCGTCCTGACTTGACAGACCCCTCCACTGCTCGTGCACGGAACCGGACCGTACACCAACAGCACGAACCGCTTCCGAGTGCTTCTTCAGCTCCACTCGTTTCTTGCGTCACGGCAACCAACCTCTTGAAGATGGCCACACCCATGATTTGAGGCCGTTCGCAAGAAAGGCTGTTTGGATAGATGCATCGACGTTCGTCGACGTATCCCGCTTACGAGCGGAATCGCAAGCAAACCTACTCGATACTTTTTCGGTTTTCAGATCACAAAACTCGATAGGAACCGGAGGGGAGACTCGAAAGGGCCACTATAACCGCGCCACAAAGGACCACCTATGCCAAACAGCCTCATCCAAATCATTTACAGCTTCGCGTCACTGCCAGGCGGCCATAAGCGCCCCTGTGCCGTCCCGCCAGTGCGGGGTCCAGGCGAGGGCCACCAACTTCACGGCAATATTGGCCTTGGTGGGCTTGATGGAAATGGTTTCGAGCTTTTCGTTTAGCGGATCGGTCGCCGCAGCCAATACGTCGCTTTCGGATTTGAATTGTGCCTCGAGATCCGCGAGTTGTTGCTGAAGCGCGGCCACATTTTCTTCAGCCGCTCCAACGTCCTTCGACTCCTTCATCACTCGTCCGGCGCTCCGGATCGCGGTCGTGGCCCGCCCGATATTCGAGGCGCTGATCGTCTTCCGTCCAAGAAAGGCCCCAAGGATGGACGCTCCGACAGAAATGGCTGCCTGCATTTGGCTGGAACGGGATTCAGTTTGCTGTTTTTCCTTCGCCAGTTCGGCCCGCCTGATGCGATCTTGAAGCGCAGTCATCTTCGATGCGTATTTCTGGCGGAGCCCTTCGGCACCTTTGTCGCGACATTCCCGTCCTGTTTGTTGCAACCGCACGCGGAAATCTCTTTCAGATTCTCCCGGTTGAGAGACCTCTTTGGCGCTGGGGCTCTTGAATAACTCTACTTTTTGCGTCCTGAATAGCCAGCTACCAAAATCCTTGTTCCACTCGGCGTAACTCTTGGCCTTGCTGGCACTGGCGGGCAGCGCCAGAAACTGAGCGCCATCTGCCGGCGATTGTTCCAGATCGGCCACTGCCAACTCCGCTGCCGTCGCCTTGTCCCAGTCAACCGTCACTGGACCATCAGTAATGGCAGCCAGAACTGTCATATCCTGAGTGGTGTCCACGCCGCTCTTCGTGTCGGAGAAGCGGGTTTGCGACAAGCCCAGAAGCATTGGCGCATAGACCAATTCGCTCCCTTCTGGCTTCGAGCCGCGCAGCGGCACAAAATGCTGCGGAACATCTGGAGACAGCATGGGGCGTGAGGCAATGAGCGCTGCGCTTGAGGATTGAGGGTTGAGCCTTGAAGCTCGGACCTCTGACCTTGCACCTCCAACCTCCAACGCCTTTCGGGGTTCCATCAACGCCTTGATCTGCGTCCTGGTGAGAGGCCCGCGGAGGTAGGACAGGCACCAGCGTGTTTCAAACACAACTGGCTCGTCCTCATGCACATTGTTCATCAGAAAAATGCGATTTCCGAGCCCCGCCAACGTTTGTTCCATGCGGCCCCGGTCAAACCTCTTCCCAGCGCTGGTCGAGGCCCCTTCCAGACCTTCCAAGACACGAGCCTTGTCTCGTTCCGTCTGCAATCGTCCGATGAACCAAGTGCCGATATTGGCGAGGCCTTTATAGTCAAGATCCACTGGATTCTGCGTGGCAAGTACGACTCCCAGCCCGAAGGCACGAGCCTGTTTCAGCAAGGTCATCAACGGCAGCTTCGAGGGAGGATTGGCCACTG
>JANPKE010000192.1:0-2642 GCA_031425875.1 Nitrospirota bacterium | reverse complement strand
ACGGATGGTGCCGCGTGCAATCTTTTTCTCTCTTTGCATGGTGGGAAGCGTGGTGCTTTTCAACTCTGCCGCCCTGACCCTCAGCTTTGACCGCGAGGCCTTACAACAAACCAGCGCCGCATCCGATCCTGTCACCCCGGTGATCATCGCCAACTTTGGTGCTTGGGCAGAGACCCCATTTCTGGCCGTTGTCATGGTCGCGTTTCTGGCGTGCGGGTCCTCCATGGTCCAGTACACTTCCCGGATCGTTTTTTCCATGGCTCGCGAGGGCAGTATGCCGGCCGCCCTCAGTCGGGTGACGACGGCGGGGGCTCCCCGGAATGCCGTGCTATTCACCGTACTGCTAGCCACCCTGGGATTGCTCTTCGGCCTCAATGATGAAGCTGTCGCCACAGTCCTGGCGTTTGGCACGGGCGGATTGTACGCCATGTTTGCAATGACCACGGGCGTCGGCCTCTACACTCGTCTCACCGGGCGCTGGGACCCCTCGTTAGGTCAACTGAAACTGGGCTCGTGGGGACTCCTGATCAATGCAACGGCGTTTCTCTGGTCGCTCTTTGAATTCGTCAACATCGCCTGGCCGCGCCCCTATGCCGTGTCGCCCGATGCCCCCTGGTGGCAACTCTGGGCTGTCCCGCTGGTTCTCGGAACTATCCTCGGTGTGACCACGCTGTATCTCCTGGTCGTGAGATCGACAAGGAGCGACGCTCTGCAGAGTCCGCAGGAGTCGACACCAGCTCAAGAATGAAAGGTAGGCCGTTCGCCACGTCTCGCGTCGCAAGAAGCGTTTTAGAGAGAGTCAGGATCCATTCATCCGGTAGAAAGGAGCACTCATGGCAAAGAAGAGAACATACCAAGGCAAGGTTCCCCTGCATGACAAATACGGGCCAGAGGCGAAGTTCGCCGTGGAAGCGGAGGCGCTGCTGCCGACAACGAAATATGAAGAAGAAGTGGCCCGAGGTCTTGAATTGGGCCTGCAGGGCGCCGATTCCATCAAAGATCGCCGCATTCCCACCTTTAGTCGCGGAGAGCTCCCGCACTTCGCGGGTATCAATACCTTCACCAAAGCACCGTATGTCGAAGATGTCCGCAAGTGCGGGGAATACGATGTCGCCATTCTCGGGGCGCCGTTCGACGGGGGAACCACCTATCGAGCAGGAACTCGATTCGGCCCCCAAGGCATCCGCAAGATTTCTGCGTTGTACGGTACCTATAGCTTCGAGCTCGGTGTGGATCTCAGAGAGTCGATCTCCATGTGCGATCTCGGTGACGTGTTCACCATCCCCGGCAACATCGAGAAGACCTTCGACCAGGTCAGTAAGGGGGTCGGCCATGTCTATGCGAGCGGAGCCTTTCCCGTGGTACTCGGCGGAGACCATTCGCTTGGCTTTGCGACCGTGCGGGGCGTGGCTCAGAATATGAACGGCAAGAAGCTCGGTATCCTTCATTTCGACCGGCATGTCGACACGCAGGAAACCGATCTCGATGAACGCATGCATACCACGCCCTGGTTTCATGCGACGAATATTCCCAACGTGCCGGCCAAGAATCTTGTGCAGATCGGCATCGGCGGCTGGCAAGCGCCAAGACCTGGCGTGAGGTCCGGCCGTGAACGTCAAACCACGATCATGACCGTGACCGATTGTGTGGAAATGGGCATCGAGAATGCCGCGAAGCAGGCGCTCGAAGTGGCGTTTGATGGGGTGGATGCCGTGTGGCTGAGCTTCGACGTCGATTGTTTAGATGCCGCCTTCGTGCCCGGCACCGGCTGGCCGGAACCGGGCGGGTTTCTCCCGCGTGAAGTGCTGAAGTTTCTCCAAATCATCGCGGACACAAAACCACTGGCGGGGATGGAAATCGTGGAATGCTCGCCGCCCTACGACGCGGCGGAGATCACCAGCCTCATGGCCACGCGGGTCATCTGCGATGTCCTGGCCTGCCAGGTGCGATCCGGCAACCTGCAGAACCGAAAGAAACGCTGAGATGCACTGATCTAGAGATAGCTATTGAAGGGCTTGCATAGCTGCAAGCCCTTCAATCGGTTATCCGCGATCAGCAATGTCCGGCTGTTGATAGACAAAACAAATTGCTGACGGTCGACAGGTTCGGGGATATCTCGCAGACCGTAGGTTACCTCTAAAAAGCTCGAGGAAAATGTGTATGCCAACCACTGGGTTGATACTCGCTGTAGAGCCCTCAAACCCCTGCCCAATGGAATCTTGGAGAGACATTCCTAAATATCGAAATTCCGCGCCTTGAGCTCCTCACATGCCCCATCTAGACCAGGGAACATGGCTCCCGCAGTTATGCCCATGTAATCCAATTCGCAAATAATCTTCTTTCGTTCATGGACAGGCAAGTCAATGGCAGTGAGGTACGGGCGGCTAGCGGGTTCCCAGCTTTCCCACAACTGGATGTATGACTCGATATCGTCAATGTTGGTAAGAGTAGACGCTGCCTGCTGGGGTATCAGCCTCTCATTTTCGATTGCCAAGTATTCGCCGATGGACAAATGTAATTGTGCACTAACCAATTGGTAGACCTGGGTATACTCTTTATCCATCGGGCTTGATCTAAGACGAGAATTCTAACCGTATCGCTTGCGCCCGCTCGTTCTGAAGCTGCATATGATATTCCACGAT
>JANPKE010000191.1:0-3689 GCA_031425875.1 Nitrospirota bacterium | reverse complement strand
GGCGCGATTCTCAAGACCATCAAGGAAGGGACCGGCGCCACGCCGAAAATCATCGATATGGTCAAGGTGCACTATCAAGGAACCTTGATCGATGGAACAGTGTTCGATAGTACCACCAACCAGAGCGAGCCGGTCATGTTGCGGGTGAATGAAATGAGCAAGTGTTGGGTGGAAGGGATCCAGCAAATAAAAGTCGGCAGCAAGAGCAAGTTAGTCTGCCCGTCGAGTCTCGGCTATCGCGACAAGGGCTTGCCCCCGCTTATCAAGCCCGGTGCCACGTTAGTATTCGAGATCGAACTCTTCGAAATCATTGCTCCCAAGTAGCTGCACGCAACAAGTTCGTACGAGGGCGAGCGGGATATTCTCCTGCTCGACCTCGCGTTCTTTCCCTTGAGGGTCACCCCATTAGTTGGCTAATAGGTGACCCCACTCTACTAGCCCAGACCTCTGCCTCTCGTCGCTCCGTATGAGTGCACGCCACATTTGTCCTTGACGGCAACCGGCTCTCAGCGTAGCCTCCCGCCGGGCTTTCATCGGAAGGAGAATATGACAGTGGAGGAATGGCGCTATCGCCTAATTGCGGGCATCGGTTTCGTCACGATCGCGTGGCTGGCTTGGGTGACGGGGAGGCGCAGTCGGCTGAACTGGACGACCATTGGCGGCAGCGCGGTCTTGGCCTGGGGGCTCGGCATCGTGTCCTTTTGGTTTCCTGGCTCCCGCTGGCTCTGGAGCATGATCAACGATCTGGTGGTCGCCGTGCTCACCGCCTCGCAAAAAGGCACGGTGTTTCTTCTTGGGCCTCTCGCACTCGGTCCCGGTCAGACGTTGCAGGATGGGACAGTCTCGATCGGGTTTATCTTGGCGGCGCAAGCGCTGCCGGCAGTCGTGTTCTTTGCCGCCTTGATGGCGGGTCTCTACTATGTGGGCGCCATGCAAGCGATCGTGGGATTGTTTGCCCGGCTCTTTTACCGAACCATGGGCTTATCGGGAGCTGAGTCGCTCTCCGGCGCAGCGAATATTTTCGTCGGGATTGAGGCGGGCTTGATTGTCCGTCCCTACCTCGCAGCCATGACGCAGTCGGAACTGCTCTTGGTGCTGACGTGCATGATGGCAACCGTGGCGAGCACAGTCATGGGCATCTACGTGTCAGCGCTACAACATACAGTGCCTCAAATCGCCGGGCATTTGATTTCCGCATCAATTATTTCGATTCCCTGTGCGGTGCTCATCAGCAAACTTGCATTTCCCGAGGATGGACAGCCCGTGACACTGGGCGGTGTGCCCTCTGACCCCACTGGCCAGAACTCATCGTCTTCCTCCGACAGTGACGCAAACCCGCCGCCCTCCAACCTCATTGTCGCGTTGATCGATGGCGCAGGACAGGGGATGAAAATGGCTGTCGGTATTGCCGCGTTACTGATCGTATTTCTTGGATTGGAAGCGTTGGTAGATTTGGCGCTGGCACAGCTTCCTACGATCGGTGGAGTGTCTCTCTCTATCGCGCGAATCCTCGCCTGGCTGACCTGGCCGTTCGCCGTTCTCCTCGGTCTCCGGCCTGAGGAATGGCAGATCGGCGCGGACTTGCTGGGATCTCGGTTTATCGAGACAGAAGTTGCAGCCTATTTCAAGTTGGCCGCCGTGCAATCCGCGTCTTCTGCACCGCTCTCTCCACGGTCCCTGACAACCATGACCTATGCCCTCTGCGGATTCGTGCATGTAGCAAGCATGGGTATCTTCGTCGGCGGCATCTCCGCATTAGTGCCGCAGAGAGCAAAAGATATCTCGGTCCTGGGGCTGCGTGCGTTGTGGACCGCCTATTTGACGACGTTGCTGACTGGCTGTATTGCAGGAGTCCTCTCCTCTTCGTAGAAACTGCTCTCATTGATCCTCTGCCTATAACAATGGAAAACCAGAAACGGTATCGACCCCTTACCTTGTACATCGCTATCATCTCGTCACCTGGCGCTCACCGATCCCGTGGCGCAACGCTTCGACATCCAACTCGTGCTCCAGATGATGGAGAACATCGTCACTGATCGTGCCGTCGTTGCGCAGGCCGATCAACGCCATTCGCTCCGCGGATAACGTCTCGTGGCGCAATCGCTGAAAGGCCTCGGTGGACTCACGCACTACATCCCCGTCCTCAGTCATGGACCCGACAACACGTTCCACTAGACGGCCATACTGACCGCGTAGCCGTTCAACATGTTGCCCCTTCAGCCAATCCTCCCCCTCCAATTGATCCAAGCGTGTCAGTGCAGCTGTCGCCGCATGCTCGCGCGCCAACCGCACTTCATCTTCGAGCCCACGGCCTTCCTCAATGCGCAAGAAGCGAATCAATGGAGGCAGCGACAGCCCCTGGATCACCAGCGTGGCGAGGATCACCATGAAGCTGATCAGAATGATTTCAGCCCGAAACGGGAACGGTGTCCCGGTCGCCGTTGTCACCGGCAAGGCCAAGGCCGCGGCGAGCGTGACGATGCCCCGCATGCCGATCCATGAGGTGAGAAAGATATGGGACCACGGAGGCAAGGGATCGCGTGTCCGCAAGGCCGCGCTCACCCACCGAGGCAGCGTGGCCGCCAACGGCACCCACAGCAGCCTCACGACAATGGCGACCAGACTCAGGACCACGCGGCAAGCAGCACCGGCCCAAATCGTCCAGACGGCATCGCGGCGCGCAGGGCCCCGAGTTGAAGCCCGATCAGGATGAAGATGACGCCGTTCAGCACAAAGATGAGCAAATCCCACACCGCGCGCGCCTGAATGCGCGTGGCTGGAGCCACCGCACTGCTGAAAGACTGTCGAATGTGCAGCCCTCCCGCCACACAGGCCAATACCGCGGAGGCATGGACGGACTCGCCTAACACCCAAGCGAAATAGGGCGCCAACAACGTGATGCCAATCTGGATCAACCCATCGGTCGTGGCAGCGAGCGCCCATCGCGTGAGCATTCCCACGCCAATTCCAATGGCCACCCCAGCCACGGCGGCAAAAACAAACTCGAGAATCGCGCCGCCCACCGTAAATGTGCCGGTGACCGCCGCCCCCACCGCCACGCGATACAGCACGAGCGCGGTTGCATCATTGACCAGGCTCTCTCCTTCGAGGATCGTGACGACGCGGCGCGGAATGCGCAGCCGTTTGCCGATCGCCGTGGCGGACACCGCATCCGGCGGTGAGATAATGGCCCCGAGTGCAATCGCCTCGGCCCAGCCGATGCCTGGCAGCACCGCATGCGCCACAGCCGCCACGGCCGCCGTCGTCACCAGGACGAGTCCAAACGCCAACAACGAGATCGGCCGCAGATTGTGGCGAAACTCCCGGAGCGACGTGAAATAGGCGGCGGCCCAGAGGATGGGCGGGAGGAAGACCAGAAAGACCAGATCGGGACTCAGCGTGACCGTCGGCAGACCCGGCAACACCCCGAGAATCAGTCCGCCGATGACGAGGAGGATGGGATACGGGATCAGGATCTTGTTGGCGACCGTCGTGAGGGCCAAGACCGCGGCGAGCAAGAGGATGACAATCTCGAGCTGATGCAGGCTCTCCATCCCACAGGCTACTGAGCGAGAGAACTGGAGTCAACAACCGGAAGGAACCGAGGAAGCGGAACGCGTATTCGCCACACGCGGCAGGACGGAGAACCAACAAACGTCGTATCCGAGGCCGGCTCATTCTCAACCCTC
>JANPKE010000190.1:0-2976 GCA_031425875.1 Nitrospirota bacterium | reverse complement strand
GCAATAAAATGCGGCGCCAGTTTACCGGACTTCTTATCCCTGACCGAGAAGAACCCCTGATGTTCTTTCATCGACGTCATGAGAATTTCAGAAGGAACCGCCAAATACTCGGGCTTAAAGCTGCCGAGAACGGCACAAGGCCACTCCGTGGTGTATACCGCTTGATCGAGCAACGCATCATCCGCATTCAATCCAACACCCGCCTTAACACAGAGCCGGTCGATTTGTTGCTGAATCGCCGCTCGGCGGCGTTCGGGATCAAGCATCACTCCTAGCTTTTCAAGACCCTTGCTGTAGCTCTTGAAATCCCTCGCCGTGAGGGGCTTTCTGCCACCCATCACGCGATGACCGGACGTCCGATTCCCGGTGTGGATCCCGGCGATCTGTACCGGCACGACCTTGCCCCCGAATAGTGCCACGATCCATCGTACAGGCCTGGCGAAGCGTACGCCTGTGTCGTTCCACTTCATGGCCTTCGGGAAAGACAGCGTTTCGAAAAGGTGAGGCAGTAATTCCAGAAGAAGGGTTGTGGTCTTGCGTCCGACATCGCGCTTGACCGCGAACAGATACTCGCCCTTCGGCGTGCTCCGTATCTCCAGACCTTCGACCGTTACACCTTGTCCGGCGGCGAATCCCATCGCCGCTTTTGTGGGTTGTCCGGCCTGGTCAAATGCCACCATTTTCGATGGCCCCATCGTTTCTTTGACCATCGCAGTTTGGTGCGCAAGCAACTCGTCCACGATCACGACAAGCCGCCGAGGCGTCCCATAGGTTTTGATGGACCCGCACGACAACCGGGCATCCTGAAAGAGGCGGGTGGCTGATTCTCGAAGAGCGGTCAGGGCCGGCGCAACAAATTCAAACGGCAACTCCTCCATGCCGATTTCGAACAACAGCTCGGCGGTAGGTTTAGGGCTGCGAGTTTTGTGTTGACGGGGTTTCTTCTTCACGAGGAGGCGCTTCATCGATGTGCGACCTGCATCTTCATCAGTGGATGTCCCATCGCGGCTCGCTCGTCGCGATAGCGCTCGGCACATTGCCTGGCCAGTGCCCGCACCCGCGCGATGTACCCCGTGCGTTCCGCCACACTGATCGCCCCGCGGGCATCGAGAAGGTTGAACAGATGGGATGATTTAATGCAGTAGTCATAGGCCGGCAGCGTCAAACGCCTGTCGGTCTGCGCGAGCAATCGCTTACATTCCGCTTCGTTCGCCTGGAAGCCCTGCATGAGCATCGTGACGTCGGCTTCCTCGAAATTGTAGCGCGACCCCTGCACCTCGGTCTCGTGATGAATGTCTCGATACGACACCTGGTCGGTCCACGCAAGATCAAAGACGTTGTCTACTCCCTGTAGGTACATCGCGATGCGCTCTGTCCCGTAGGTGATTTCGCCCGTGATCGGACTGAGTTCAATCCCACCAATCTCCTGAAAGTACGTAAACTGGGTGATCTCCATCCCATCCAGTCTCACTTCCCATCCAAGCCCCCATGCCCCCAGCGTCGGGGACTCCCAATCGTCTTGGATGAAGCGAATGTCGTGCTCTTTAGGATTGATCCCCAGCTGAGCCAGACTTTCTAGATACAGCTCTTGAATATTGTCCGGTGAAGGCTTCAGCACGACTTGGTACTGGTAATAGTGCTGAAGACGGTTGGGATTTTCCCCATAGCGGCCATCCGTCGGGCGTCGGCATGGCTGCACATAAGCCGCCCGCCATGGCTCCGGTCCGAGTGAGCGCAGAAACGTGGCTGGATGAAATGTCCCCGCGCCCATTTCCACATCATAGGGTTGATGAATCACACAGCCGTGATCGGCCCAGAAGCGATGGAGGGTCAGGATAAGTTCTTGGAACGTCACAGAACCCACAACCTAGTCGGGAGAGCGATTCGATGTTGACGCGAGATAATGCCCCAAGCTAGCAAGAATGCTTTTCCTCTGTCAAGGAACAAGCCCTCTAGATCAATCACTTATAGATACAGCCTGTAGGATCGCATACAGAATCCTCACGGCCGCGGCAAATTCCTCACCCGGCTAACCAGCTTGACACAAGCCTTCCAGTCAGAGGCTCAAAAAATACGGAAGCACAAGGCCTCATGCGTTTAGGGTCTGATCGAACCGGCGCGAGACTCGGTCTGAATCTACGGATGGCATGCCCACCGGTGAGTGAAACCCTCGTCGCTTAACAGACCCTTGCGCTTCTGGTAAGGCCGTCTTTCATGGATGAGAATTTCTGCAGCAGATCCGCATACAGAAGCTTCAGTAGACCGTTCTCATGCTCCAATTCCCTCAGGCGCTTCTTCGTGGGGACCTTTCGACCCTGCGTTTCAAAGAATGTTGTTTTGCGCATGATGCCCCTCCTGGTTAGATGTGGTTTTTGTATGAACGCATTGCCAAAGACTGATCGATGATAAGACCCTGACCATTTAGATTAAACTCGTTGTCAGCTATTCGATTCCTACACAATCTGAGATAGGCAACGACCGAGCAAATTTGATACCACACAAAATCACACATGAGGAGTTACTGGAAATCACTGCAACGGCAGTTAGTTACGCTACTCACTACAACGCGAGAGGGCACGGAACGGATTGATGGCTGAATCCGATGTGGTATCGAGTTAGATACGGGGATGGATCAGAAACGATACAGGCAAGAAAGAAAACATTTTGAGGGACGCCCCACCGCGACAGAAAATAGTACACAAAACCAATCACCACATCACCACAATTTTGCGACCGTCACCCCATCCCCTCCCTCGGCTCGATCGCCAGGGCGAAACTCAGCTACATAAGGCGACGCTTTCAGATACTCGCGCAAGACAGATTTGAGTCGACCAGTGCCATGGCCGTGAATGATGCGGAGGAACGGCGCCCCATCTACAGTCGCCCGATCCAAGGCGGCCACAACCTGATCCAGCGCCTCATCCGCCGCTTGGCCCCGCACATCCACCACGGTCTGTTCATCAAGCCCCAGTCCAT
>JANPKE010000189.1:0-4679 GCA_031425875.1 Nitrospirota bacterium | reverse complement strand
TGGATTACACCGGTACAGGCAATTCCTTGAACGTGCGGCACCCTCGCGTCCTCCAATTGATCATGGACAGTCTGCGGTATTGGGTGCAGGACATGCACGTGGATGGATTTCGCTTCGATTTGGCCAGCACCTTGGCCCGCGAGTTATACGAAGTGGATCGGCTCGGCGCCTTCTTCGACATCATCCATCAGGATCCGGTGCTGTCGCAAGTCAAGTTGATCGCGGAGCCGTGGGATGTCGGCGCAGGCGGCTATCAGGTCGGGAATTTCCCCGTGCTGTGGAGCGAATGGAACGGGATTTATCGCGACAATATCCGCCGATTCTGGAAAGGCGACAAAGGCCTGTTGCCCGAGTTCGCGACCCGCGTGAGCGGCAGCAGCGACCTTTATAAAGGCGACGGACGAAAACCCTACGCCAGCATCAATATCATCACCTGCCACGACGGGTTCACGCTGAACGACCTCGTCAGCTACAACGAGAAGCACAACGAGGCCAACGGCGAGAATAATCAAGATGGCGCGAACGACAATAACAGTTGGAACTGCGGCGCGGAAGGGCCGACGAACGATCCGGGCATTACGTCATTGCGCGCGCAACAACGGCGCAATTTCATGGCGACGCTGCTGCTGTCGGCCGGCGTGCCGATGATTCTGGCCGGGGATGAGTTCGGCCATTCGCAACAGGGCAACAATAATGCGTACTGCCAAGATAACGAACTCACCTGGTTGAACTGGGATCTCGGTCAGGAACATCAGGAATTTTTAAAGTTCGTTCGGCACGTGATCGCCCTCCGGCGCGCCGAACCGGTCTTCCAGCGACGAAAATTCTTTCAGGGACGGCACGTCGACGGCGCCGACGTGCCCGACATCTCCTGGTTTCAGCCGTCGGGCGAGGAAATGTCCGATGAATCATGGGGCGCGGGATTTTCGCAATGTCTCGGTGTGCGGTTTCCCGGAGACTTGATCGGCGATGTGAATGAAAGAGGCGAGCCGATTGTGGGGAATTCCATCGTCCTGCTCGTGAATGCGCACCACGAATCCATTCCCTTTGCGTTGCCGCTTCGTGGCGAATCTGAAGATTGGGAGCGTCTGATTGATACGGCCGGCCCATCGGCGGAACCGGCCAAGTTTCGTGGAGGCGAGCCTTACGCGATTCAGGGACGCTCTATGGCGGTCTTACGCTCCAATGTGCCGACAAAGCCGGACGAATCCCTCGCCGCAGCGGCAGGCGCCGACTCGGAACGCCAGAGATAGTGCTGTGTATGCAGCGCGCACATCCGCTGTTCCGGCCTCAGGCCGTCTTGATCGTCTTCAAATCTCCGTGCCATACGTCACGCCTGTGACAGGCGCACGATGGATTTACCTAGTGGGGGGATTGGACTCAGGCTGGTAAGACACACCAGTGGCTCCTCCCTTTACAGCCTATCTGTGTGCGTTTCAGCTCGCGATTGCGGCGGGAACGCTCGGGCTGTCGGCGGGATGTGTCTCTCCGATTGCGCTGCATCACGCGGTGCTGGCCTACGATCGCAGCGTCGAACGGGTCACCAGCGAGCAACTGCTGTTGAACATCATTCGCGCCAAATTTTACCAGCCGTTGCATTTTACAAAGGTCTCGAGCGTCGCGGCCACATTCGACTTTCGCGTCAGCGCAGGGATTGTCCCGCCGGAAGGAGACGCCCGAGGAGTGGTCGGGCCACTATTCAGCGTGACGGCCGCAGAGAATCCGACCGTGACCATCATCCCGATCGACGGGGAGGAGTTTACCACCCGCATGCTCACCCCCTTAGACGAAAAGCGGTTTCTCAAGCTGCTTGAAGTAGGGGCGGATATCGGGATGGCGTTGCAGATGGCGGCCGGCTCTCTCCGGGTTCAAACCGGCGCCGGGACTGTCGTGTATTTGAACGACCCCGGACGTCCGGAGGAGTATGACGAATTTCAACGGCTCGTGCGCCATCTGGCCTCGCTCTATGATGAGCATCGACTGCATATCGACCCCGTCATGTCCGAAGAGGCCTGGACCGGGGCTTTACCAATGGGTCTTGCGCCGGGAGATGTGCTCGCCGCTCTGGACAAAGGCTTCAAATGGAATTCGGACGGAGGGGGCGGGTTTCGATTGAACCGCATGCGTATCCTGATCTCAAACCATCGCCCACATGAAGTGAACGATGCGGTGCGTCAAGAATTGGCGGATCGTCTGAGGGAATGGCCGCCGAACGACATTCTCCTCGACATCCGACCGGACCGTCCAGGCGGGGAGATTCCGATGACGGGTCAGATCACGCTACGCAGCTTTAACTCTGTCCTGGAGTTCCTGGCGCGTGGCACCCGGGAGTTCACCGGCCATCATCTGGATTCCATCCGCCTCTTGAGGATAGAGGAATCCGAGGGGGGGAACTGGAGGACGCCGCCGTATCGGTGCGGTATACGGACCGGTATTACGGTATCCGGAGGCCGAGGCTGGATCGGCCGAGAGAGGTCCGCAATGCCAAGGCTTTTGACATGTTGTATCAGCTGTTCCAAATGATGGTGCAGCCCGTCAATGCACCCGTCCCCGGCATTACCATTGCAAAATAAGAGGAGCAACTGGTGCTCCGATGAAACGGGGCGTCTGGCAGTTTGATCTCTTAGCCTTTCCTTCTCCTAGAGTGTCGGGAATTAGACACGCTAGGGAGATTACCAGATTTGAGCTTGCAGGAATGTTGCTACAAGGTAAAACAATTAGAGGAGGAGTCAGCCCATGGAATCCTACGTTACGAATATTGAAGAGGCGACGATTAGCAACAATCTGTTTCGCAAGGTCTTATTCACTGCAACACACAGCCAGTTAGTGGTCATGAGCCTCAAGCCGGGGGAAGACATCGGCGCGGAAACACATCAGCTTGACCAATTCATTCGAGTCGAAGCGGGGCGGGGCCTCGCTCGACTGAACGGCGTGGAGTACCCGCTTGGAGATGGTACCGCGGTCGTCATCCCGGCCGGGACCGAACACAATATTGTGAATTCCGGGCAAGAGACCCTGAAGCTGTACACGATTTACAGCCCACCGGAGCATAAGGACGGCGTTGTGCATGCCACGAAACAGGATGCACTGGGCGACGAAGAGGATCACTTCGACGGCCAGACCACGACCACACATGATGAATCCGCAGCAAATCCCATTGCAACGCCGAAGGTCATGTGAAATGGTGCGCGGTATGGGTGGCGATTCTGAGCCTACTCATGACGTCCTGTCAGAGTCCCGATAGGACGACCATTCGGCGGATATGAACTCTCAGGCCGGATTGGTGGTCGATGCGCTGGCCTGAGGGCCAGGCTCTGGCACATCACTCCGACATCGCCTTCGCCAGATTTTAGAACGCCGCTCGCCAACATTCCCCAAACGATGACGGTATTCCGTTCCGTCTGTCATTAAATGAGGTCGCTGTTCTCACCATCTTGATGGTCGATCAGAGCGCCTCTCAATGTCTGTCACTTGTGACCTCTGCTTCGCCGAGTTTGCAACTGTTAGAATACATCATTCGTGGGAGGACGCTTATGGCGGATCTCATCCGACTGCAGTCCGAGGGATTGGTCGGGCCCGATCAGCGATTTCATATCGACGCGTGGGGGAAGGCGGCCGTGAACCTCATTACCCACGCCCATGGTGATCATGCACGGTTGGGGAGCGACGAGTATTGGTGTGCAGAAGACTGTGCCCCCCTCTTACGCCATCGCTTGGGCCGGGACATCCGCGTGAAGCCGCTGCGATATGGCGTCAAAGCGCCGTTGGGGGACTGCTGGATCTCGTTCCATCCTGCCGGCCACATTCGGGGGTCGGCACAGGTTCGCATCGAGCAAGGTTCGACTGTATGGGTCGTCACGGGCGATTACAAGCGGGACCCTGATCCCACCTGCGAGCCATTCGAACCGGTTCCCTGTCAAACGCTTATTACCGAGGCGACGTTCGGACTGCCGATCTATCATTGGGCTTCCTCTGAGACGACGATCGGGGCCGTGATGGAGTGGTGGGAGTGGTGCAAACAGGAACGGGTAACGGCGCTGCTGTTTTGTTACGCCCTCGGCAAGGCACAACGGATTTTGGCTGAGCTGTGCCGGTGGACGGATGAAGAGGTGCTCATGCACGGAGCGGTCGCTTCTCTCACCAACATTTACCGAGAGCAAGGAGTGGCAATGGTGCCGACTCGTTTGGTGAGCGATGTTACAGGCAGTACTGCAGGGCGCTTGATCCTGGCCCCTCCCTCGGCTCATCGCAGCCCTTGGATGAAGCGATTTTCCGCGGTCTCGACGGCCTTCGCTTCCGGATGGATGGCGGTGCGAGGATACCGGCGCCGACGTGGGTATCAACGAGGCTTCGTCTTGTCCGACCATGCCGATTGGGCGGGGCTGCTACGGACGGTCGAGGAGTCACAGGCATCGCGTGTGCTCGTGACGCACGGCAGCAGCGAGATTCTCGCCCGCTTTTTGCGCGAGACACGCGACCTACACGCGGAGCCGCTGGCGACGGAATTCGGGGAAGAGGAGCATTAGATGCGGGCGTTTGCCGCCCTATTTGAACGTCTCGACCAAACCACGTCGACTACCGACAAGGTCGAGATCATGGCGGAGTTTTTTCGCCGACAGGATGCCGACACCAGCGCGTGGACGCTCTTCTTTCTCTCGGGGCGAAAACCCAAACAACTG
>JANPKE010000188.1:0-12346 GCA_031425875.1 Nitrospirota bacterium | reverse complement strand
CGCCGTCATCATGGTGCAAGGGGGCGTCAGGGAAGTGATGCAGGCTCAAGGGTCTGTGTGGGAGCTGAAACTTGTTGAGCTGTTGACCACCATTATGGGGGGCGGGTTGCTGGGCGGTTGTATCGCATTGATCCTCGATCGAATCAAGAAATCTTGACGCCATCAATTTACTGAGCTGACCTGGATTGAGTATCCGGTAGCTATAGGATCTTCCGGCTCTCGTAATTATGGATATCGACATCGGCTCTAATCTTTACCGCAATGCCAACGGCACCATCGAAGTCGAGGGGGTGCCACAAATTCAACTCGCCCGACACCCCACAACCGGCGCGCTCCTGGTCAATTTTGCGCTGTTTGACTTGAATGGCCGAATGCTGGCCAAGGTGGTGGATAGCACCATGATGTTCAACGAACGGCGTGCCTATGAATTGACGAAGACAGACAAGAGCGTGGCGATGAAGGAAGCGGAGTCCGGCAAGATTCTTCTTCAGTTCGACGTGAAGGCTCCAGATGTGGTGTCTTTTTCACGTGGGGAGTTTCACACGATGAAAGGCCACCTCTTTCACGTATCGCCGACGGGGTGGAAACTAGAGAAACAGCAGAAGAGCGGACTCATGCACGATGCCAAAGGGGGTGCTGTGTCTATCGGCTAGGTTGAGGATGCTGCAAAAGCCCGCCAGCGTCGTTCTCGCCTCGCTCAAGGTCTCAACGTACCAACTTCGTACGCCTTCGGCCTTTCGCTCGCTGCGGGCCTTGCTGGACGAGCTTTTTCAACATCCTCAGGACCCCCACAGCGCACGTTCATTTCTTAGGGGTTGGCCCGTGATGTTACGATCGGTATCACGACAAGCCCCCCGTTTTTTACATCGACCGACGCGGTATCCCCATCCCGCAACTCTCCTTTGATCAGCAACTTCGCGATCGGTGTTTCTAATTCCTGTTGAATGAGGCGTTTGAGCGGTCGGGCTCCATAGACCGGATCATAGCCACGTTCTCCTAGGTGCGTGAGCGCGGCCGGGCTGATTGCCAGGGGAATCCGCCGCTCGGCCAATCGAGTGCGGAGACGTTCCAGCTGAATTTCTACAATCTTGATCAAGTGTTCGGTGCCGAGTGGATGGAAGACCACGAGTTCGTCCACCCGGTTCAAGAATTCCGGGCGAAACTGTTGCCGCAGCTCGCCCATCACAACCGTCCTCACTTGCTCATGGGACGCGCCGCGTTGCTGTGCCTCGAGGATCTGAGGGCTGCCGATGTTGGAGGTCATGATCAACACGGTGTTCTTAAAATCGACCGTGCGGCCTTGTGAATCGGTCAGTCGCCCATCATCCAGCACTTGCAGCAAGACATTGAAGACATCGTGGTGCGCTTTCTCGATTTCATCGAATAGGATCACCGAGAAGGGGCGCCGTCGAACGGCTTCGGTAAGTTGGCCACCTTCCTCGTACCCGATATAGCCGGGAGGCGCACCGATGAGGCGGGCGACCGTGTGCTTTTCCATATACTCGGACATATCGATTCTGACCAGATTTCCTTCGTCGTCGAACAGTATTGCGGCCAGTGCACGGGCCAATTCGGTCTTACCCACACCGGTTGGGCCGAGGAACAGAAATGAACCGATCGGGCGATTGGGATCCTTGATGCCCGATCGCGCACGGAGCACGGCATCCGCAACTGCTCGAACACCCTCGTCTTGTCCCACCACCCGTTGATGCAGCAATTCTTCGAGTTTCAACAGTTTGTCGGTTTCCCCTTCGAGTAGACGAGAGACCGGAACACCGGTCCAACGGCTGACCACGGCGGCAATCTCGTCTTCATCGACCTCTTCCTTCAGTAGTCGTGTTTCATCCTGCTTCTTTCCCAAGTGCTGCTGTTCCAGCTCCAGTTCTCGTTCTAACCGAGGCAGTTCTCCGTACCGAAGTTCTGCTACGCGATTGAGGTCGTAGGCCCGCTCAGCCTGCTCGATCTTGAGCTTGATGTCCTCGATCGCCTCACGTGTTTTACGGAGCCGGGAGACGGAGGCCTTTTCTGATTCCCACCTGGTTTTCAGGGCCTGTAAGTCGCGTTGCTTTTCGCTCAGCTCCGTTTCGAGGACGGTCAACCGGGCGGCGCTGGCCGGGTCCTTTTCTTTTTTCAACGCTTCCCGCTCAATTTCCAGCTGGAGTACCTTGCGTGAAATTTCGTCCAACTCCGCTGGAAGGCTGTCGATCTCGGTCCTGAGACGAGCGGCGGCTTCATCGACCAGGTCGATCGCTTTATCCGGAAGAAACCGATCTGAGATGTATCGATGCGACAGCTTCGCCGCAGCGACGAGCGCACTGTCCTGGATCCGCACGCCATGGTGGACTTCGTACCGCTCTTTGAGGCCGCGCAAAATGGAAATGGTGTTCTCCACGGATGGCTGGTCGACCAGCACTGTCTGAAAGCGACGTTCCAACGCGGCATCTTTTTCGATGTGTTTTCGGTATTCGTCAAGCGTCGTGGCACCGATCAGGTGCAGCTCACCCCGCGCCAACATCGGCTTCAGCAGGTTGGCCGCATCCATCGCCCCTTCGGCCGCTCCGGCTCCGACGACCGTATGTAATTCATCGATAAACAGGAGGATTTGACCTTGAGACGATTGAATTTCCTTCAACACGGCCTTGAGCCGTTCCTCGAACTCGCCGCGAAACTTGGCACCGGCGATGAGCGATCCCATGTCCAACGCGAAGAGCTTCTTATGTTTAAGACTTTCTGGAACATCGCCTTTGACGATACGGATCGCCAGCCCTTCCACGATCGCGGTTTTCCCGACTCCCGGTTCGCCGATCAGCACGGGGTTGTTCTTTGTACGGCGGGAGAGAATTTGAATCACTCGCCGGATTTCGTCGTCTCGTCCGATGACGGGGTCAAGCTTGCCTTGCCCGGCCAGCTGAGTCAGATCGCGACCGTATTTCACCAGCGACTGGTAGGTGCTTTCCGGGTCCTGGCTGGTGACACGCTGATTGCCGCGCACCTGCTGCAATCCGGACAGGAGACGGTCCCGGGTGAGTCCCAGTTTCTTGAGCACCCCTCCTTCTTGGACCATGGCCAATAACATATGCTCGACGCTGAGAAAGTCATCCTTGAGCGATTTCTGTTCGTCCTCTGCGTGGGCTAAGACCTGGTTGAGGCGGGTGGCCACATGTATTTGACCAGGCGAGGCGCCGGCTCCTTGTACCTGGGGCAGCTTAGCTAAGGCTTGTTCGAGTGCTTGTCGGACAGCAGACAGAGCGAGACCGGCACTTTCGAGCAGCGCTGAGGTCGTTCCGCCTTCCTGATCGAGCAGTGCCAAGAGCACGTGTTCTACGTCGATGCCCTGATGACTTCGACGCTGCGCATGCCCAGAGGCGGACTGTAAGGCCTCCTGCAGCTTGATGGTCATTCGATTCATATCCATGGCGATTCACCTGTAAAAAGGTACTCAGACATGCTTGCTGAATTATGTGATAATCATGGGGCGGGGTAAGTCAACTACGATTGTATTTCCTGCAGGCCACGCGACTAGTTCTTGACGTCTTGGGCAATCCCGATTAGGGTACGCACCGGCATGGTCAGCCTCGTGTCAGCTACGCTGCAACTCTATCGACAAGTCTTGTCTTCGACGGGACGTTCGCTCATCCGAAGTTGGGTGACGATGGTCGCACTCATGGTGTTTGCCCTGCTGTTTGTAGGGGTATCGAGGATCGCCGCTCCGCTGGGGATTGCCGGCGGGTTTATTCTGGGGATTGTGAATGCTGTGCTGGTTGGCGCGACGCTCCGGTTGATTGAGCAGTCTCTTAGTGCCGCGAGGACCATTCAGTTCATGGATGTGAAAGAGAGTTTTGGGCATTATTTTTGGGATGTCATCGGCGTCGGGTTCGTGCTGTGGATTCCGACAATGCTGCTCGATATGGGCATGCAAGCCAATCCGTACGGCCAATTTCTTTCGTCCGCGTTTCTGCTTCTGGTGTTTATCCTGCTGAACCCGGCCCCTGAGGTGATCTATCAAGTCCGACACGATTCATCTCTGGAGGTCCTGAAGACCTCCTATCAATTCATCCTGGAACATTGGGTCGAGTGGTTTCTCCCGTTCGCGATTCTCATTTTGCCGGTGGTGCTTTCTCCCAGCGGCCTGCTGGAGTTTTTTTCGTTGTCCGATCGTGTCGGTCGAGGAGCCGGTCTCGACTTCTTCCAGATTCTTCTGCTGCCATTCACCGCGATCGGGGGGTGGTTGTCCTATGTCGGATTTGATTCCGAAGGACAAGGGATCGTGCTACTCCTCCTCACCCCACCAATGGCCATGGTCATCCTATTGTTCCGCGGCCATCTGTTTGCTTTGCTCCATGGGTCTTCCAGGCGACAACGTCTCTTTTCTCGCCAGTTTGATACGAGGCAGTAAGGACTGAATTCACGATAGGGCGTCATCGAGAGGTGTTCCATTGGATTGGTTCCTGTACCAACTTGAGGCACTTCTTGGACTATTGATGGCTCTTGGCTTGTGATTCGGAACTGAAATAGCGTATGGTTTACCATACACTTGAGTTCTGTCCTTCACGATGTGGTCAGAACACGGTACGGATTCATGCAACTTTCTATCTTTTGGCGGTTGGTCATCACGTCTCTCATCATTATTACGGTCATGGGAGGAGTCAATATTTATGCGCTCTTTCAGCTTCGGCAGTTGACGGCGATGAGCACGCAGATGGCGTCCTACCATTATCCAGCTGCCGAATCTGCGAAGAGGCTGTTGGGGTCGCTCTATGCCCAACTGAACAGTGAAAAGAAATACCTTGCGACGAGAGATCGCACCTTTCTGACGAATCTGACTGAAGAGGTTGATGAGTTTGAGCGCAATCTCCAGCTGCTGCGGGGGCGGGAAAGCTCTTCTCAGGGGTTGACGCTGCTCCAAAAGACGGATGAATTACTCAGGGAGCGGCTGAAGCTTTTTCAGGATGAATTTGAGACCACAAAAAGGAAGATCCGTCAGACCGCTCCGGAGTATGAACACCGACGTGATGGCCTAATGGATCGGATGTCCGCCTCGATTCAGAGCTACATCGATCTGCACGAGGCTCGAGTGAGTGTCGGGGTGACGGAATCTCGAGCCAGCGCGGCCCAAGCAGAGGCTGTCACGGAGCAACTGGTCCTAGTGGCCTTGGTGTTTGGGGTGGGGCTTGCCGGTATCGCCAGCTATACGATTTTGCGTCCACTGCGACAGCTGCAAGGGCATATTAAACAGATTGGGCAAGGAAATTTGGGGGCGTCCCTTCAGATCAAAGCTCCTGCGGAGTTACGGGAGTTAGTAGATAGCGTCAATTGGATGGGCAGGAAGTTGCAGGAAATAGACGATATGAAAACGGAGTTTTTGGCGCACGTGTCTCACGAATTGCGTACCCCAATGGCCTCGATTCAAGAAGGCACGCATCTCCTGCTCGATGAGATTCCAGGTCCGCTCGCCCAGGAGCAACGAACCACCCTTCGGATTATGGCCGACAGCAGCCGGCGGCTGATTCATTTGATCTCCACGATTCTGGATTTGTCAAAAATGGAAGCAGGGATGATGGAATACCGCATCGTCCCGGTGGATTTCCAACGAATCGGGGAAGTCTCCATCAACAAGGTTCGTCTTTTGGCGGACTCCAAACATGTGCAGCTGGTACTGGAAAATATCGGGGAGCGTTCCTGGGTCAAGGCGGATGCATCTCGTCTCGAACAGGTGCTCGACAACTTGCTGTCAAACGCTCTGAAATTCAGCCCTGAGGGTGGTGTGGTAAAGGTGCAGGTGAAACCCGACCTCCAAGCCGGAGTGCTTGAGGTAACCGTTTCGGATACGGGACCCGGGATTGCTCCAGAAGATCTCCCACATATTTTTGAACGGTTTTATCAAGGTCGCACGAAAGGGAAGCATACGGCTGGGAGTGGGTTGGGCTTGGCATTGGTGAAGAAGGTCGTTGAGGCTCACGGCGGAAGAATCTGGATCGAAAGTGAGAAAGGTAAGGGAGTGACTGTACGGTTTATCCTACGGTTGGCAAAACCGGAAAAGGTAGGGCACGCGTGATTAGAACGGTAGTGTCTCTGACAAGATGCTCTCTCATCACCAGTTCTCTCTTACTCGTAGGGTGTGCTGCATGGACAACGCCAGTACCTGGCTCGCGTCCCTATTTTTCGGCAGAGCCGCGAGAAGTCAAATCATTTCAATCATTTGCAAAAACACAAGAGAGTGTGGCCTTAAAATGTGGTGAATCGAATTCCTGCGATCACCTGTACTTTACGCGCGGGTTGGCTGGCCTGTACGAAAGCCGCGAAATCGCAGAGAAATATTTCAGGAAGGTCGTCGCTCTTGCTCCCAAGAGCCAGCTGGCTGCGTCAAGCAAAGCCTGGCTGGCGCTGTTGCAACA
The DNA here is from genome assembly GCA_031425875.1 of Nitrospirota bacterium. Classification (GTDB taxonomy): domain Bacteria; phylum Nitrospirota; class Nitrospiria; order Nitrospirales; family Nitrospiraceae; genus Nitrospira_D. The sequence continues at coordinate 5,951 of JANPKE010000188.1, read as the reverse complement.
ACCTACTCCTGGGAACAGATCATGGCCGGAAGCCGTTTTCAGAGCACCAGTCCTTGCAGAGGTCAACACCTCATTAGCAGTGACCACCGATCGTCTGGTGCGAGACTTGCTTGATCAGGAGGTACTCATTCAACAGCTTCGTGCATCCAAGGAGGGCGAATCCGAGACCATTGAGGCGTTGCAGCGCGAGATGGCGGATCGAGATCATAAGATCGAGGCACTCTTGTCGAGGAAAGATTTGGCAAAGACGTCAGCCGACCCAACATCGATTCAAACTCTGCAAAAACAGCTTACTGAGCGGGACAGAAAGATCGAGGAGCTTTCTTCGCAACTCGAGGCGTTGAAGCGAATTGATCAGGAGATGCGGGAAAAGGTGCGCCCGATACGTCCACCATTGACGACGGTTCCCGTACCCGGTCCCGAGACGACACCGTAACGAACAGCAGAAGGAATGATGATGATTATGGAGCAAGAAAATATTCTCGTAGTCGACGACGATGAGGGGTTGTTGCATTTATTGAAAATGCGGTTGTCCGCGATGGGGTTTGCCGTCACCCCCTGTACGACAGGGCAGGATGCCGTTGGTGAGGCGAAGAAAACGATGTTTAACTTGGCGATCACCGATCTGCGCCTTCGCGGCGAGGATGGGTTGGAGGTGACCGAAGAGCTACTTCGAAGTCACCCGGGGCTTCCGGTCATCATCCTGACGGCGCATGGGAGTATTCCCAATGCCGTCGAGGCTATGCAGCGGGGAGCGTTTGGGTATCTGACGAAGCCATTTGATGATAAGGAGCTGAAAGCCACGATCGAAAAAGCACTCGCGCAACAGCGGATGAGCCGGGAGATTCAACGGCTCAAGTCGCTGGTCAAGGAACTGTACGGACTCGAAAATGTCGTGGCGCGGAGTGCGGAGATGCAACGGCTCTTTCAGCAAATCGCACAGGTGGCTGAGTCGGATGCGACCATTTTGCTATTTGGAGAAACCGGAACCGGCAAAGAGGTGATGGCTCGCGTCATCCATACGAACAGCCGGCGCGGGAAAGGTGCCTTCGTGGCACTCAACTGCGCCGCCATACCTGAAACGCTGTTTGAGAGCGAGCTGTTTGGACATGTGAAGGGCGCGTTCACGAGCGCGCATGGTGCGAAGCGCGGATTGTTTCAGATGGCAAACGGTGGCACGTTGTTTCTCGACGAGATCGGCGAGATGCCGCTGTCCATGCAGGTCAAATTATTGCGCGCCGTACAGGAACGGGAGATTCGAGAGGTGGGGGCAGAAACCTCGGTCAAAGTGGATGTTCGCATCATTGCGGCGACCAATAAGGACCTCGGTGAGGCGGTGAAGAACGGGACGTTCCGCAACGATCTCTACTATCGAATCTCAGTGGTTCCTCTGTTCATCCCACCGCTGCGGGATCGCCGGGATGATATCCCGCTGCTGGCTCAACATTTCCTCCAACTCAGTGTGAAACGGGCGAATAAGGAGGTGAAGGGATTCACACCTGCGGCGCTGCATCGATTGATGATCAATCCCTGGCCCGGCAATGTGCGCGAGTTGGAGAACGTGGTCGAGAAGGCCGTGGTGATGTCGCGGCAAGATATGCTCACGCCGGATTTGTTGCCGGCTGTCAGTGTGTCGGCCGAGTCACCGCTCAAGCCGCTGACGGAGGCCAAAGAAGAATTCGAGCGGACCTACTTGAAGACCGTCCTCCAATTGACAAGCGGAAACATCTCCCGTGCTGCTCAGTTTGCCGGCCGGTACCGAGCTGATTTCTATAAGATGCTGAGAAAATACGGCCTTCACCCGTCGACCACGAAGGGAAGGCCGGATTCCGAGATGGGCGAGCTGGAACCCGAAACAAATTTGACCGAGGCGGGGCGATAGACTTTATTCTTCCGGTTTCGGGCGATGTCCCAGTGGACCTGTCAAGGCCGCGTCTCAGGTGACGCGGCCTTTGTATTTGAAGCAGCGCGAAGCCCGATGCTTTCAGTTGCATCGTATCTCGTACAACCGTGCTCCCTGTGATGCGTCGTGCCGTTCCCATTGCACGTGGAATCTTCGAGCGCCTAGGATGCTCACGACTAGTTGCCGTCCTCTTGGGAAAGGAGAGATGCCTATGATGCGAGATGGGAAATTCACGATTATGCGGGCCGGAGCGTTGGTCGTGGTCGTCAGCGTCGTACTATTGCCGTCGTTGGTTCTCGGCTCAGGAGGGGCGCGCCGTGACGTTGTACGTCAGGCCGCCGAAGTGGCAGCGGCTGAACATGCTGCGCCGTCGTCGCTCTCAAAGAATGCGACCATTCTCAATCGAGACGGACACGTGGTTCGCATCGGGAATAATGGGTGGACGTGCTTGCCGGATGATCCCGATACGGCAGGAACGGACTCCATCTGCATGAACGAATCATGGCGCAATTTTATGGCTGCGTTGAAGAATAAGGAGAAGCCCACCTACAGTCAATTCGGGGTCGCCTACATGCTTCAGGGCGACCGACCGGTGAGCAATACCGATCCGTACGCAACCGAACCGAAGCCGGGAGATGATTGGGTTGAGAAGCTTGGCGCTCACATCATGGTTCTCGTGCCTGATGTAGACACGTTGAAGAGCTTGCCGACGAGCTCAAAAAATGGCGGCCCCTGGGTCATGTGGGCGGGAACTCCCTATGCGCATGTGATGATTCCCATCGAGAGTTACCCGTCACCCTAGCAAGGCGCCAGAACGGGGGGCATCATGTCGCGCCAAGCACGTGTACCGTGAATTCTGGGTGGCCATAAGGAATGGGAATTAAGATCACGAGCGATATTCATCCGCTGGTGAAACTGCGATAGTGCTATGTGGAGCTGGCGAGAGGAATCGAACCTCCAACCTGCGGTTTACAAAGACCATCACAAGCAGATTCGACTGACAACCCGCTCCCTCCAGAAGCAGCAGAAAGTAGCGATCTGCTTGCTTCATGGCTGATGGGGTATGTAGCATTACGTTGCGCTGAATGGGCAGAACTTGGCAAGGGGAGGGCACATCTAATCGGATGCCTTGCGACGGAGTAAGTCATGCTCATAGCCGTACCATTTTACCACCCGATTTGACCGCTCGACCTTAACACCTGCCACCACACCGAACCGGCGCACCCAGCGGATTCACCAACCTCGGGGCTTGGTTCGAAGGAAACAGATCAGCCAGATTCGCGATGCTCCCGTCGCAAAGTGCAGGGTCTCCACGACGAGCGAGCCGTTCACCCCGTCCTTGCAAGTCATCCGGGGTTTGCTTTTTGTCCCTCAGGGATTACAAAATAGAGTAGGTTCATTGACCTCCCGCCATCCTGGCCACTATCAACAATCAACAGTGAGGTGTCATCGTGACTGTTCGACATGCCCTAGCGATCATTGTGGCACTGAGTGCCTTCGGCAATATCGGCGATGTCGGGGCCGCCTATGATTCAACCCCTTCCAGCTCTAGCAGCTCGGATGGGTGCGGCGGCGTATCGTTTTCCACATTCATGCCGAAGCCATACTCACAAACAGACAACAGTACAGAAGTCGCGCCGCAATCGGCATTTTCGTTTGTGGCATCCAAGTCGACGTTTCCCAAAACCATTACGGTGATGATCAAGGACGAAAGCGTCCCGGTCACCGTGACGCCTCACTTCGATGGATTTCTAGTCAGCGGCAAGATCCCCGCCTCGGCCAAAGGCACCTTCGTCAGAATTGCTATTACGGGGAAAGGCCCCAATCTCTGTGAGCGCGGCGACGGATGGCTCTTGAAAGTAGGAAAATGATCGGGGGCAGGATAGAGTTCTAGCGAAAATCCTCCTATGCATAAGAAACCCAACGAATAGGGCAGTTAGAACGGACAGGAATAGACCAAATAGGGTCACCTATCCGTCAGCTCGCACCCTAGACGCACCCTGGTAGGTACCTACCTTGGCCGTCATGATCGTAGCTGCTCCACCCTCGGCATGATCGGCGCACCCCCACCCCCTCATGGGTTTAGGATCCATATTGGCTTTGCAGCACCAGGCCAAAATGGGGATGGGGGGGTACCTAGCTGAAGTGAAGGTAATGCAAGGCTATCGTTTTGAATATCCGAGAGCCTAAGCCGCTTACCAGCGATCGCGCTTTCCGCCGCCACTACTACGGCCACCGCCCCCACCGAACCCACCGCCCCCACCAGAACGCGGCTCCTGGGGTTTCGCTTCATTGACCGTTAACGTGCGGCCACCCATCTCCGTGCCATGAAGCGCCGTGATCGCAGCTTGCGCCTCAGCATCCGAGGACATCTCCACGAAACCAAATCCACGCGACTGTCCGGTGAACTTGTCTGAGATGATCCTCGCCGAGGCCACGGTGCCATGCGCTCCGAATGTTTCGTTTAACTGCTGCTCGGTCACCGAATACGGCAACCCACCGACGTAAAGCTTCGAACCCATGTGAAGTTCCTCCTTTATGATGACATTGTCTTGAACTGGAGGAACGGAGGGAAGGAGCTGGCCGAAGACGCGGGCAATACGTGCGACTTGGGTCTGACTTCCGACAGATTCCCGGACAAGGCAACATCGATGTTGCGAGCCTACCTCATGCCAGCTTCGCCGCGAGGCCCGTACGACGAGGGTACAACTGTAACACAGAGGTTGGTAATTTAGCCATTGCTCGAAACGCTGTATTGTGCCATTCCTGCTATGCCATGAGAGGCACACCCTGACGCCGTTCTTGGCTAAGGCTCCATATTAGGTTTGCGCCACCATGAACACGAAATAGATGAAATCTGAATAGATGCTAAATCAGCTACTTGGCTAACCTCATCTTCTTTTCGATGATCTGTCCCTTGCGAACTATTGTTAGCTCTACCTCTTGACCTCGTCTGTTGGACAACATGCCTGTTGCAGCTTGCGGCCCATAAATCACCTGTCCGTCGAGCTTTGCAATGATGTCTCCGACCAGGAGATCATTGCGGAATGCTGGCGTGTCATTCACGACTGAGTCAACATAGATACCGCTATTGGATTGTAGTGCTGCCCGTTCTTCATTCGTCAGATCTCGGTAGTTTGCGCCGAAGGTAAACTTCTTCTTCACAAAATATGCCGCGCCAAACTCATAACGATTAAAGGTCATGGGCACATGTGAGGTTTGGCTGCCGTATGTTGCAGTGGTTGAGTTCCCGTAGGCTGTTGCCATGCCACCTGAACCAAAGCGGTAGCTGAGCCGCTTGTGTAAGAAGTCGATGTGGTAGGGGGAAGTAACAGGAACATGGGTTGTCACCGACCCAGAATAAGAGGGGGTGCACTATCACCACCAGATCAGCGCCAACTTTCTGCCCTTGAGCAATTGCGCCTTGCTCAGTCTCGTTGTGGATACTATAGAAAGACGAATAGCCAATTGGGACAAAGCCACGTCGAACATATGGGCCCAGGTCTGGGATAGTGGTATGTTCTAGGAGAGGAACCGCTGGTGGTGGAGCCGCTCGCAATCACATCAGGCGTCACTTCCGGTGCTGGTGATAATACTCTGCATAACTACTGGCGCATGCGGCCAGAGTCAAAGGTGTGATACGAAATGGCCGTCTTGTCCATGGATTGGAGGAATACGGCTTGAAAGCTTGAAGCATGTCTGGCGCAAAGCCTGCCAGCGTGTTGGATTAGGTACGCTGGTTATCGGTGAGGAGTGCGGTGAACTGGTTTGGAACGGTCCTATCCCTCACAATTTTCGGCGGACCGTCGTTCGCAACATGGTAAGGGCTGGAATACCTGAAAAACTCGCTATGGCCATCTCACGACACAAGACCCGTTCGGTTTTTTGATCGGTACAACATTGTGGATGAAACTGACCTGGCGAGAGCCGTAAAGAGCCTGTCTGACTACTTCGAACGAGAAAAACAAGCGAGTATGGGCACACTGGCGGGCACTCACGGAAAAGATCGCTCTTGAGGTTCAAGGGGAGGGTGCTGAAGTTGATGGAA
>JANPKE010000187.1:0-4040 GCA_031425875.1 Nitrospirota bacterium | reverse complement strand
TCCTCTTCACGTGAACGTCGAAGACCTGTATCGAACTCAACCATATACGTACTGGAATCGGTTCGCCTCCTAATTCCAAAGGCATGTCGGTTCACCTACAATGCAGGCCAATCATCTGATTGTGCTGGATACTGATGACTCCGCCATGTCGGCGCGATAAAAGGAAGGCATGACTGTTTGCAAACAAATTGCGTCGCTGGTGGGCTTGATCGGAGTTCTTACGGCAGGGAACAGTGGTGTGTGGGCGATTGAGGTCAATCTATCGCCCGACGAGGCGCACAAAGCGCTGGAGATCGGGCGCATTCCGATGGAAAAGGCTAATTCGCCGGAAGACGTCAAGAAAGTCCTTCAGCAAGCGTCCTTAGCGACTCGCGTGGGGGCCGACCCGGAGAAAGAGCCCTGCGGCGCGAGCGCTGTTCTTCGCACCAAGCGGTATCGACTGGAAGCTTTTGGTCGCCAAGAGGCGGCAGAATCGAAGAAGCGGAAGACGGACGTGCGCATGCCCGAGGAGTTCATCCAGAAAGTGATGGACATGCCCAACATGGAAATGGAAGTGCAGCTGTGCGGCGATGACGAGTATTTCGCCGAGGGCGCATTGATTGAGTTGCAGCAAGGATCGAAGCGGATCAAGCCGATCGACGTTGGCAAGGCGGAACGAGGACGGAAGAACGAAACGAACGGTCCAGCCTTCCGATCCCGGTTCACCGCGGTGTTTGCGTATGAACAGTTCGATCCCACCGCCCTCTCGGTGTTCGTCGTCAATCTGCAAGACGGACAAGAGATCAGAATTCCCGCTGACTTCTCCAAGGTAAAGTAGGTTCCGTTCATCCCCACGCCTTCTTCCCTCGTTTCAACAGCGCCTTAAACAACGGTTTTATGCCCTGGCGCACGAGTTTGCGCCGTTGTTGTTGGCGTTCAACCATGCGTCCTGCGACGAATCCGGCGCGGACACTCGTCGAGTATTTGAGGAACTGTCGGACGTGACGTTCGGCTTGGATCGCATCCTGATGGATGCCTAGTCGATCCTGGACCGCCCGCGTGGACTTGATAAACCGGCTGGCGGGTTTGCCCACCGAGCTGCGAGCAAGTTCCGACGCATAGCGGGATCGCTTGGTCTTGATGCGGATCTTGTGCAATTGCGCGTCCGATGGGGAGGGGGCGAGTCGGCTGATCGCCTTGCGTAACTTTTTGAATTCCTGTCTGGCGAGGTCGCGCACGGTGAGGGGGGACTCTATGACCGAGGGGGCCTGTGCCGCTTGTTGAAGCCGCCGAATGAGTTCGACGTAGCGAGCGCTTGTGAGTTCGCTAATCACCATCTGCTGAACGGCTGCTCGTTGCGTGTGTAGATGGGAGATGAACGGTGCCAGCAGCTTACGATCTCGCGCATCAAAATTGGCAGATTCTTCCGTGAAATGGGGGATCTGGACGTCGAGATCGCGGGCCGGCCCTAGTAGCTCGCTGAGCCATGTGAGCTCTTGTTCCAGTGTCGTGACCCATGCGGGAAGGAGAATCGGGCGAGCTGTGTGGAGTATCGCGCGCAGGCGCCTGGTCGCGACGCGCAGTTGATGCAGGCTCTCGGGTTCGGTGCCGAGTCTCGTGCCGGGATCATGGGCCAGAAGCCATGCGACGTGCTGCGCGAGCGCCCACTTGAGATAGTCGACCACCGGGGCCTTCGGCTCAGGCGGTGCAGAGGGGGTGGGTGCTGGGAGTGAGAGGGCCCGAAAGAACTTGGGCCGTCCGTCATGATCGGACGCTCCAGCCTCGCGCAGCTGCCGTTCAAGGGAACGAAGCGAGGCCTCGTCGCCCTGCCGTTGTTCGATTTCAAGTTCGCGAAAGCGCTGGATCACGCGGCCGTCTTTCACCACGGTCACGTTGTCGAGCACCACCTCAGCAACAGGCCGACGACGATCGCGCACGAGGACACCGGTTCTCCAGACGCGCAAGGTCATGATCGGCACCAGAGGCCGATGGCCCAGGTGAAGAATCAGTAAGTCGCGTAATGAGGCCGGTGGATCGGGCTTGTCGTCGGGTACCTCTATCTCCTGCCGATCGTCGCCCAACGGAATCTTCAGCTGCCAGGCCTTCTTCCCACGTTCGACCCGATGGCGAAGGGTTATCCGCGCATGGGCCAGATCGTAGGCCGTCGTATCGTAATAGGTGGAGATCAGCTGCCGTCGGGGGAGCGGTGTGCCGGGCAGCCGAGGCAGATGGAAATCAGATGCAACGGTCAGCTTCCGTTCGCGTTCTCGTTGTGAAGAGATCGGGGAGGAGCGACTATGAGGAGCGAGATGGGTGTCCAATCGAAACAAGGTTGAATTCTCACGGAAGAACCGACGTGTGTAAGTATGAACGCTGGAGAAAGGGAAACGCAACTCCCGGTGGGTCGCCAGGACATGCCGGGGGAGATCACCCGTGCGAACTGGCGATGTGGAAGAGAGGGGGCGAGGGGCTGCCTATCCGAGCAGGCAGCAGGCTCATGAAAGGCAGGGTCGTTAGAACTCGTCGAGGGAGACTGGACGAAGAAAGTCCCGAACCGACAGCAATCCAATGAATGCACCGGCTTTGGTGACTCCTAGGTGGAGTGTGCGTTGCTTGTCCATGAGATCAGCGGCTTCCGTTAACGGCCGCCGCTCTTCGATGCCTGGCACCGGACTGCTCATGATGTCCTCCACCGGCACGAAGTACGCGGCTTTCTCCGCGCCCACAAACTTCTTGACGACATCCGACTCGGTCACAATGCCGATGATCTGCGCTTGGCGAACCACCAGCACACTTTCCACGTTACAGGCCTTCATCAATTTCGCCGCCTCCACGACCGACGTGCCCACATCCACCGTGACCGGTTCTTTCTGCATCAAGTTGCCTACAGTGACCATAATGGATCCTCCTTATTATTTATAATTGTATTGTTTGTATATTAGCGTTGGAGTATTGCCCGAGCGTTAAGGTGAGATTACGTTGGGGTAAAATTCAGGGGAGCTTGCAGCACGCTAACCACTTCGAACTCACCCGTGCAATCTCCGCATAGGATAGCGGGGAGTGTCCCAAGTCGAGTACCAGCTCCTGGCCTTGCCGGCTCAGCGCGTAGTGGACCAATTCCGCAGTTGCGGGAGTGGGGTTCGATCGTGAGGGTCTGGTGATGTAGAGGTAAAGATTTCGTCGAACAGGGGGGAGGCGATCCACTTTACTCGGTATCGAAAAGTTGGCATTCCGGTTGTCGTTGTGAACGAAGACGGTCGATGCGTGACGAGCCACGGGAACCTCCATCGGTACGTACCCATATTCGAAGATAAATTCCGCAATTTCAGTGGGAGTGATGCGGCGGGACATGGCTGCGATCTCCGCCCGACGTTCAAGGAGTGCCGCGAGGCGGGAGGCAGGGTCCTCTCGTATCACCGTGACGTTTAGGTCCGGATGCTGGCGAATCAGATCCCCTGCCCAGGCCTCAACCAAGGGCTTCATCGTTTCAGGCGTGGAAATGGTCAGTCTGCCGGATACCGAATCCTGAGCGATATAGGACGGGATGTCAGGATCGATCGTTGCGCGAACTTGCGCCAAATTCTGCGGTGGAAGTACCCCCTGCACTGGTATCGCGATCACACAGACGACGAACGCCAATTGAGAACAGTTCATCTGAACCCTCCTTTATGTTTGACCACTACCAATACGACATTGCGCCGGTATTAGACGGGTATTACAGGCCGGTAAATTTCCAGGGAAGGAACAGTGTTTTACACGGCGTTTACGATTCGGCAATGAGCCAGTGATGCACGACGGGTACATATCTACTCAATGCACAAAGGAGTCCGCCTCACGAGTAATCACGCTGACCCATTGATGTGTACGAATCGAGTCGTCGTGGCTTGCTCCACTAAGGGGTGGTCAGAGGGATACACGAATAGGAATTCACTGATCCTAGGTGCGAGATGGGTGAATCAATGGAGCAGGACAATGTCCTGGTCCTCTTTTGAAGACAAGGAGGAAGACACTATGCTTGCTAAGCTGCGGGTGGGGTTCTTGCTCGTGAAGTCCCTTATGAC